>NZ_JBSGXB010000066.1:0-28727 GCF_053609185.1 Streptomyces sp. NPDC054956
GGGTCCGGGCGGAGCCCGGGGAACGGGCGAAGGGTGGGGAGGGGACTTGCCCCGCAGGGCCAACCAGCCGCACCCGCCCACCGGGCCCCCGCCGGGACGGCAGCGGCGGCACGCCGACCGGGCCCCGCCGGACGGAGTTCGGCACAGCGGCACGAAGCCCGGGAAGCGCGCCGGCGCTGAGCGGTGCGAGGGACGCGTCAAAAAGGGACGCGTTAAAAAGGTGCGCGGCGGATGAGGAGGAGGGCTCGGTCGTCGTTGACGTCCTTGGCCACCTTTTCGATCAGGTGCCAGGCCGCGCCCTCCCAGCCCGCCGCCACGTAGCGGTCGGCCTCGCCGGTGAGGCGGTCCATGCCTTCGCTGATGTCGCGGTCCGAGGTCTCGACCAGGCCGTCGGTGAAGAGCATCAGGACGTCGCCGGAGCGCAGGTTGCCGCGGGCGGGTTCGAACTCGGCGCCGTCGTAGACGCCGAGCAGCGGGCCCTCGCCGGAGACCTCCTGCCAGCGTCCGGTGCCGGCGCAGCGCTGGAGGGCGGGGAGGTGGCCGGCGGACAGGAGCTCGTAGTCGCCGGTCTCCAGGTCGAGGACGAGGTGGATGGAGGTGGCGAAGCCCTCGTCCCAGTCCTGGCGGAGCAGGTAGCCGTTGGCGGCCGGGAGGAAGCCGTGCGGGGGGAGCGCGCCCAGGAGGCCGCCGAAGGCGCCGGAGAGGAGGAGGGCGCGGGAGCCCGCCTCCATGCCCTTGCCGGAGACGTCGGTGAGGACGATCTCCAGGGTGCGGCCGCCGTTGGTCCGGGCGGCGACGACGAAGTCGCCGGAGAAGGACTGGCCGCCGGCCGGGCGCAGGGCCATCTCGCGGTGCCAGCCGCGCGGCAGGGAGGGCAGCTTGCTCTGGACCCGGATGCGTTCGCGCAGGTCGAAGAGCATGGTGCCGCCGCGCCGCCAGGGCACGCCGACGCGGCTGCGGAACTGGGCGATGACCAGGCCGAAGAAGCCGCAGGCGGCGACGACGAGGACCGTTCCGGGGGTGACCCGCGCCGGGCCCTGGGTGTACGGGCCCAGGACGAGGGCCTCGACGATCAGCGCGGCGGCGGACGCCGCGTAGAGGGCCAGGAGGCTCGCGGGGCGCAGCAGCAGGCCGCCGGCCACGATGGGCAGGACGAGCGCGGACGGCGAGAACCAGACGGGCAGCATCAGGGTGCCGCAGGCGATGGCCGGGATGGTGAGCAGCAGGCCGCCGAAGGCGAGCCAGTCGGAGGCGTCGCCGCGGAAGTAGTCGACCGCGGATTTGCGCAGGGCGGTGCGTGCCCGGTGCGACAGCATGCGCGTCCGGGCCAGGAGGGTCTCCACACGTGCTCCGGCCATTGCTTCGGGACCCTATCCATCCTGGCTGTGCGCGCGCAGGGGTACCCCCGGAGATGGGCCCTTCGGCGACCGAAAAGAGATCGACCGGGGCGGATTGCCCTGGTAAGGATGGCCACATGGCTCTTGAGACGCGCGTATTGCAAGCTGATGAGTGGGATGTCTGGTACGACCATCTGGAACTGGCGTTCGGTGGGGTGCCCGAGTCCCCCGAGGAACGGGAGCTGTACAGGTCCCTGACCGAGACCGAGCGCTCCCTCGGTGTCTGGGACGGGGAGGCGTGCGTCGGCTCGGCCGGGGCCTTCTCCTTCCGGCTCTCGGTGCCGGGCGGCGCGCTCGTGCCGGCCGGCGGGGTCACGATGGTGGGCGTCTCCCCCACCCACCGCCGGCAGGGTGTGCTCACCTCCCTGATGCGGCGCCAATTGGACGACATCCGGGCGGGTGGTGAACCGATCGCCGTGCTGACGGCCTCGGAACCGGAGATCTACGGGCGCTTCGGGTACGGCATCGGCATGCTGTCGATGGCCCTCGACATCGACACCACGCGCGTACGGCTCTCCGTGCCGCCGGGGACCGACGACGTACGGCTCAGGCTCGTCGATCCGCACAAGGCGCTGGCCGACTGCGAGCGGGTCTACGCGGCGCTGCTCGCCGGCCGTCCCGGGATGCCGGCCCGGCAGCCGGGCTGGGAGCTGCAGTCGCTGCTGGACCCGGAGTCGATGAGGGGCGGCGCGTCCCCGCTGAAGTGCGTGGTCGCCGAGCGGGCGGACGGCGAGGTGGTCGGATACGTCCGCTACCGGGTCAAGCCCGAGTGGGACGTGACCGGCTCGCACGGCAAGGTGGTCGTCTCCGATCTCGACGCCCTCGACCCGGCGGCCTACGCCGCGCTGTGGCGGTACGTCTTCGGGATCGACCTGACGTCGAGCGTGGTGGCCTACAAGCGGCCGGTGGACGACGCGGTGCTGCAGCTGGTCACCGACATCAGGCGGACCCGGGCGCGGATGCGCGACGCGATGCACGTACGGCTCGTCGACCTGCCGGCGGCGCTGACGGCCCGCACGTACGGGGCTCCGCTGGACGTGGTGCTGGAGGTCGAGGACGCGTTCTGCCCGTGGAACGCGGGGCGGTGGCGGCTGACCGCCGCGGCGGACGGCCCCGCCTCCTGCACCCGTACGGAGGACCCTGCCGACGTGGCGCTGACGGTGCGGGAGCTCGGCGCGGCCTACCTGGGCGGGCCCACGCTGGCCTCGCTGGCCGCGGCCGGCCAGGTGCGCGAGCTGCGTCCGGGCGCGCTGACCCGGGTCTCGCGCGCCTTCGCCGGCGACGTGGCCCCGTGGCTGCCGCACGGGTTCTGAGCCGGCCACGGCTCTACCGGGACTGACACCCCGGGCACCAGAAGAGGTTGCGGGCGGCGAGATCGGCGGTGCGGATCTCGCCCCCGCAGATGTGGCAGGGCATGTTCGCCCTCCGGTAGACGTACACCTCGCCGCCGTGGTCGTCCACCCTCGGCGGGCGTCCCATGGCTTCGGGCAGGTGCTCGTCGCGCACGGTGTCGATGCGGTTCTTGCGCACGCCGTCGCGCATGAGCAGCGCCAGGTCGGCCCAGATGGCGTCCCATTCGCTGCGGGTCAGGTCCTTGCCGAGCCGGTACGGGTCGATGCCGTGCCGGAAGAGCACCTCGGCGCGGTAGACGTTGCCGACGCCCGAGACGACCTTCTGGTCCATGAGCAGGGCGGCGACGGTGGTGCGGGAGCGGGAGATCCGGGCCCAGGCGCGGTCGGGGTCGTCGTCCGGGCGCAGCGGGTCGGGGCCGAGCCGGTCGTGTATCGCCTTCTTCTCGGCCTCGCCGATCAGCGCGCAGGCGGTGGGGCCGCGCAGGTCGGCGTAGTGCTCCTCGTTGAGCAGCCGCAGCCGGACCGTGTCGGTGGCGGGCGGGGCCGGGGCGGGGCCGAAGCCGAGTTTGCCGAAGAGGCCGAGGTGGATGTGGACCCAGGCGTCGCCGAGCTCGAGGAAGAGGTGCTTGCCGTGTGCCTCGGCGGATTCCAGCTCGCGCCCGTCGAGCAGGGCCGCGCTCTCGGCGAACCGGCCCTGGGGACTGCTCACCCGGACCGGGCGGGCGGCGAAGCGCTCGGTGTGGTCCTGGGCGAGGCGGTGGATCGTATGCCCCTCGGGCACGGCGGTACTCCTCGGAAAAGAAAAACCGGCCGCGCCGCCCCTGGAGGCGCCGCGACCGGAGGGGGAATCAGCCCTGCGGGTGGTGGGCCGGGATCGGGGGGAGCTCGCCGGTGGTCTCGTACGCGGAGAGCATGTCGATCCGACGGGTGTGGCGCTCCTCGTCGGAGTACGGGGTCTTCAGGAACGCGTCGACGAAGCTGACGACCTCGTCCTGCGTGTGCATCCGGCCGCCGACGGAGATGACGTTGGCGTTGTTGTGCTCACGGCCGAGCTCGGCGGTCTGGACGCTCCAGGCGAGGATGGCGCGGATGCCCTTGACCTTGTTCGCGGCGATCTGCTCGCCGTTGCCGGAGCCGCCGATCACGATGCCGAGGGAGCCGGCGTCGGCGGCGGTCTGCTCCGCGGCGCGCAGGCAGAACGGCGGGTAGTCGTCCACCGCGTCGTAGATGTGGGGCCCGCAGTCGACGGGCTCGTGGCCGTTGTTCTTGAGCCAGTCCACCAGGTGGTTCTTGAGCTCAAAGCCGGCATGGTCGGATCCGAGGTACACGCGCATGTCTCGAGTGTGGCACGAGGCGCCCCGACACCCCGCAGCGGGTGTCGCGTAAGTCACTTCTCAAGCTCAAGTAAACCCAAACAACCCAGATGGGACACGCCGGGACCAAGGTCCGGGACTTTGAGCCCTGGGCAACCATCCGGAACAGGGTCTTCCGTCTCGTCCGCGTGTCGGGTTTGAATGCCGTGGCTCTTAACCCGAGCGCCCCGAGAACCTAAGGATTCGTTCATGAGTTCCACGACGACCCTTCAGAAGGCAGGCGACCCCACCGGCAACCCCGGCGACGGTCAGCCCTCCTCCGACGGTCTGAAGGCCGGTCTCAAGAACCGCCACCTGTCCATGATCGCCATCGGCGGTGTCATCGGCGCCGGTCTCTTCGTCGGCTCCGGCGGCGGCATCGCCAAGACCGGCCCCGCCATCCTGATCTCCTACGCGCTGGTCGGCGCGATGGTCGTCTTCGTCATGCGGATGCTGGGCGAGATGGCCGCCGCCAGCCCGAACTCCGGATCCTTCTCCGCCTACGCCGACCGGGCGCTCGGCCGCTGGGCCGGTTTCTCCATCGGCTGGCTGTACTGGTTCTTCTGGGTCGTCGTACTGGCCGTCGAGGCCACCGCGGGCGCCGTGATCCTCGAAGGCTGGGTGCCGGCCGTCCCGCAGTGGGCCTGGGCACTGATCGTGATGGCCGTGCTGACGGTCACCAACCTCGGCTCGGTCGCCTCGTACGGCGAGTTCGAGTTCTGGTTCGCCGGCATCAAGGTCGTCGCCATCGGCGGCTTCGTGGTCATCGGCATGCTGGCCGTCTTCGGCGTGCTGCCGGGCTCGGACAACCCCGGCGCGGGCTTCGCGCACCTCACCGACACGGGCGGCTTCATGCCGAACGGCTGGGGCTCGGTCCTCACCGGCGTGCTGATGGTCGTCTTCTCCTTCATGGGCAGCGAGATCGTCACGCTGGCCGCGGGCGAGTCCGAGGACCCGCGCCGCGCGGTCACCAAGGCCACCAACTCGGTGATCTGGCGGATCGGCGTCTTCTACCTGGGCTCGATCTTCATCGTGCTCACCCTGCTGCCGTGGAACGACAAGTCGATCACCGAGAAGGGCTCGTACGTCGCCGCCCTGGACTCGATCGGCATCGCGCACGCCGGCCAGATCATGAACGTGATCGTGCTGACGGCCGTGCTGTCCTGCCTGAACTCGGGCCTGTACACGGCCTCCCGCATGGCGTTCTCGCTGGGTGAGCGCGGCGACGCGCCGAAGTCCTTCGCCAAGGTGAGCAAGCGCGGCGTTCCGACGGCCGCGATCCTGGGCTCGGTCGTCTTCGGCTTCGCCGCCGTCTACTTCAACTACGCCTTCAAGGACACGGTCTTCAGCTTCCTCCTGAACGCCTCGGGCGCCATCGCGCTGTTCGTGTGGCTGGTCATCTGCCTGACGCAGCTGCGGATGCGCAAGATCCTGGTCGCCGAGGCCCCGGAGAAGCTGACGGTGAAGATGTGGTTCTTCCCGTACCTGACCTGGGCCACCGCCGCGATGATCACCTTCGTCCTGGGCTACATGGTCTACGACAAGGACAACCGCGAGACCGTACTGCTGTCGCTGCTGGTCGCGGCCGTGGTGCTGGTCATCGGCGTGATCCGCGACGTGCGCCGCAAGGCCGCCGCGCGCGCGGCCGCGTGAGCGCGTGAGCACGACGAGGTAGCCGTCCGCGCGAGCGCGAAGGCGCGAGCACGACGACAGCAGCCCCGGACCGCCGCTCGCGGTCCGGGGCTGCCGTGCGTACGCGGCCTGCGGCCTCAGCCGCGGCGGCCCACCAGCTTCCAGGCGGCGGGCAGCAGCCCCATCGCCAGCGCGGCCTTGAGCGCGTCGCCGATCAGGAACGGGGTCAGGCCGGCCGCGACGGCCGCGCCGAAGGACATCCCGGTGGACAGCGCGAGGTAGGGGACGCCGACCGCGTAGATGATCGCGGAGCCCAGCACCATCGCGCCCGCCGTACGGGGGACGGAGCGGTCGGCGCCGCGCCGCGCGAGGGCGCCGACGACGGTGGCGGCGAGCAGCATGCCGAGTACGTAGCCGAAGGAGGCGCCGCCCGCTCCGGAGCTGCCGCCGGCGAACCACGGCACGCCGGCCATGCCGACGAGGGCGTAGAGGGCGAGCGAGAGGAAGCCGCGGCGGGCGCCGAACGCGGTGCCGACGAGCAGGGCCGCGAAGGTCTGGCCGGTGACGGGGACCGGGGAGCCCGGGACGGGAACGGCGATCTGCGCGGCCAGGCCGGTGAGCGCGGCTCCGCCGGCGACGAGCGCGATGTCGCGGACGCGGCTCGCGGGCAGCAGGTCGGCGAGGACGGCGCCGGGCCGGAAGGAGACGGAAGCAGTGCTCATCGGGGACTCCGCGGGAGGTGGTGTCGACAGGACGATCACCGACGTTAGTCCCGGGTCCACGGGCGCATCAGCGTCGCCCGGGACAAAGCCACGCTCTCCGCCTTGGTGGAGAGTAAACAAAGACTCTGGCTCACACCCGAGTTGAAGTGATCCGCATCACGAGCCAGAACCGACAACACGTCCGTTTTGCACTGATGGGTGGTCTGCGGCGAGACTGTAGGGTCCCTCCAACTGTCGCGGCGCCCCCACCACCGCCAGGCCACAGAGAGTACGAGCCCCCCTCATGCGCGACACCCTGCCCGGCCCGACCGCCCCTCCGGGCGAGCTCCCGCCGGAACCCCTCAGCCACAGCCTCAAACAGCGCCACCTGACCATGCTGGGCCTCGGCGGCGTGATCGGCGCCGGGCTCTTCGTCGGCTCCGGCGCCGGCATCACCATCGCCGGTCCCGCGATCATCTGCTCGTACCTGCTCGCGGGCGTGCTCGCGATGCTGGTGATGCGGGCGCTCGGCGAGATGTCCGCGGCGATGCCCGCCTCCGGCTCCTTCTCCGTATACGCGGAGAAGGCGCTCGGCCGCTGGGCCGGCTTCTCCGCCGGCTGGCTGTACTGGTTCCTGCTGGTCGTGGTGCTGGCCGTGGAGGCGACCGCCGCGGCGAAGATCGCGAACGGCTGGCTGCCCTCGGTGGACCAGTGGGTCTGGGTGCTCGTGTTCATGGTGGTCTTCACCGTGAGCAACCTGGCCGCCGTCCGGAACTTCGGCGAGTTCGAGTTCTGGTTCGCGGCGCTCAAGGTCGGCGCGATCGTGCTGTTCCTGATCCTCGGCACGCTGGCCGTCTTCGGTCTCCTCCCGGACACCGACGCGGTCGGCATGGCCAACCTGACCGGCCAGGGCGGCTTCTTCCCGAACGGCGCGGGCGGTGTGGTCGCCGGCATGCTGGCCGTGGTCTTCGCCTTCGGCGGCCTGGAGGTCGTCACCATCGCGGCGGCCGAGTCGGACAACCCGGCGAAGTCCGTGTCCCGCGCCGTGCGCAGCGCCGTGTGGCGCATCCTCTTCTTCTACGTCGGCTCGATGCTGGTCATCGTGACCCTGCTGCCGTGGGACTCGCTGAAGCCGGGCCAGAGCCCGTACGTGGCCGTCCTCGACTCGATCGGCATCCCGCACGCCGGCCAGATCATGGACGTCGTGATCTTCGTGGCGCTGCTGTCGGCGCTGAACGCGAACCTGTACGGGTCCTCGCGCATGGTGTTCTCGCTGGCGGAGCGGGGCGAGGCGCCGAAGTCCCTGCTGAAGGTGTCGGACGGCGGGGTGCCCCGCCGGGCGGTCTTCGCGTCGGTGGCCTTCGGGTTCGTCTCGGTGGTGCTGAACCTGCTGTGGCCGGACACGATCTTCCTCTACATGCTCAACGCGGTCGGCGCGGTGCTGCTCTTCGTGTGGGCCCTGATCGCGGTCTCGCAGCTGAAGCTGCGCCGGGTGATCGAGCGGGAGATGCCCGAACGGCTGACGCTGCCGATGTGGCTGTTCCCGTACGCGACGTGGGCGGCGCTGATCGCGATGGCGACGGTGCTCGTGCTGATGCTGTTCGACGACTCGGCGCGCCCGCAGCTGCTGTGGTCCTCGGGGGCGGCGGCGGTCGTCCTGCTGGTGGCGTGGGTCCGGGAGCTGCGCGCCCCGAAGGCCTGACCCCCCGTTTCGGCCCCCGTGAAGGCCCCCGCGCACCCCGCGCGGGGGCCTTCGCGCGTCAGGCGCGCGGGGCTTCAAGTGCGCGGGGCGTCAGGTGCGCAGGTACGAGGCCCCGTTGACGTCGAGGACCGTTCCCGAGCTCCAGCGCGCCGCGGGCGAGGCGAGGTGGAGCACGGCGGCGGCGACCTCCTGCGGCGTGCCCACCCGGCCGAAGGGGCTCTGGGCCCGGATCCGCTCGCCCTCCTCCCCGTCGAGCCGGCCCGCGACCCGTTCGGTGGCCACGAAGCCGGGCGCGACGGAGGACACCGCGATGCCGTGCGGGGCCAGGGAGACGGCGAGCGACTGGCCGAGCGCGTGCAGGGCCGCCTTGGTGGCGCCGTAGGCGGGGTGGTCGGGCTCGCCGCGGAAGGCTCCGCGCGAGCCGATGGTGACGATCCGCCCCTCGCGGCCGCCGTCGATCATGTGGCGGGCCGCGCAGTAGGACAGGTTGGCCGTGCCGAACAGGTTGACCGCGGCCGTGCGCTGCCAGGCGGCCTGCCAGTCGGCGTAGGACGTGGTGGGCAGCGGGTGGGCCACCATCACGGCCGCGTTGTTCACGAGCACGTCGATCCCGCCGAGCGCTTCCTCGGCCTCGGCGGCGAGGGCCTGCACGCGCACCGGGTCGGTGAGGTCGCCGGCGACGAGGACGTGCCCCTCGCCCGGCAGCTCCGCGAGGGTCCGCTCGGCGTCGGGCCCGCGGACCGTGCAGTGCACCGCGACCCGGTCGCCCTGTTCGGCGAAGGCGGTGGCGATCGCCCGCCCGATGCCCCGGGAGGCTCCGGTGACCAGCACCCCCCGGCCCGTCGCGGCCAATTCCCGTATGCCGTGGTCCATTCGGTCCTCCGTGGTGCGCTCCGGTCCGGTTCGCCAGCGTACGGGGATGATCACGGCCGGTCATCCGCTTGTCCGAATAACGGACCCGATGTGTCCGATGATCGGACACGGGCGAGACTGGGGCACTCCATCCCGTCCCCCCGCACAACGGACAGGCACCACGCATGAGCCAGACCACCGCAACCGCCCGCGAACAGGACGCGCCGCCCGCCGGCGACGCCGGGTCCCCGCTGGGCAACGGACTCAAGCAGCGCCACCTCTCGATGATCGCCCTCGGCGGCGTCATCGGCGCGGGCCTCTTCGTCGGCTCCGGCGCCGGCATCGCGGCCGCCGGTCCCTCGATCGTGCTCGCGTACGCCGCGTCCGGTCTGCTCGTGATGTTCGTGATGCGGATGCTCGGCGAGATGTCCGCGGCGAACCCGGCCTCCGGCTCCTTCTCGGTGCACGCGGACCGGGCCATCGGCCCGTGGGCGGGGTTCACCGCCGGCTGGATGTTCTGGACGCTGCTGTGCGTGGGCGTGGCCATCGAGGCCATCGGCGCGGCGCACATCGTGACGGGCTGGTTCCCGGGCACCCCCTCGTGGATGTGGGTGCTGGTCTTCATGGCGCTGTTCTGCGGCTCCAACCTGGCCGCCGTCTCCCACTTCGGCGAGTTCGAGTTCTGGTTCGCCACCCTCAAGATCGGCGCGATCGGGCTCTTCCTGGGCCTGGGCGTCCTGGCCGTCACGGGCGTGCTGCCCGGCACCGACTCCCCCGGCACCGCCAACCTGCTCCACGACGGCGGCTTCCTGCCCAACGGCATGGACGGACTGCTGGTCGGCCTGCTCGCCTCGGTCGTCGCCTACGGCGGCCTGGAGACGGTGACCATCGCCGCGGCCGAGTCCGAGAACCCGGTCAAGGGCGTCGCCAGGGCCGTGAAGACCACCATGTGGCGGATCGCGATCGTCTACGTCGGCTCGATGCTGGTCATCGTCACGCTGCTGCCGTGGAACGACCCGGCGGTCACCGCCGACGGCCCGTACGCGGCCACCCTGGACCACCTGGGCATCCCGCACGCCGGCCAGGTCATGAACGTGGTCATCCTGGTCGCCCTGCTGTCCGCGATGAACGCGAACATCTACGGCTCCTCGCGCATGGCCTACTCCCTGGTCGCCCGCGGCCAGGGCCCCGAGGCGCTGGGCAAGGTCACCGGCCGGGTGCCGCGGCGCGCGGTGCTCGCCTCCTCCGGCTTCGGTTTCGTCACCGTGCTGCTGTCGTACTGGTACCCGGACACCCTGTTCGCCTGGCTGCTCAACATGGTCGGCGGCGTCATCCTCGTCGTCTGGGGCTTCATCGCCGTCTCGCAGTTCGTGCTGCGGCGCCGCATGGAGCGCGAGTCCCCCGAGAAGCTGGTCGTGAAGATGTGGGGCTTCCCGTACCTGACGTGGGTCGCGGTCGCCGGACTGGCCGGCGTCCTGGTCCTGATGGCCATGGGCGAGGACACCCGCGTCCAGCTCGTCTTCACCGGCGGCCTGACGCTCGCACTGGCCGCCACGGGTTACGTCATGCAGCGCCGGGCGGCGGCGCGGACCTGACCCCTTCCGCTCGGCCATGATCAGGTGCTGCTAGCGTGTAATTGCGCATTGGTTGCAATAAGAAGTTGGCACGCCGAGGGGACCGGATCACACGCATGGCCATCTACACGCTTCCCGAGCTTCCTTACGACTACGCGGCTCTCGAGCCGGTGATCAACCCGCAGATCATCGAGCTGCACCACGACAAGCACCACGCGGCCTACGTCGCGGGCGCCAACACCACGCTGGAGCAGCTGGAGGAGGCGCGCGAGAAGGAGAACTGGGGCGCGCTGAACGGTCTGGAGAAGAACCTGGCGTTCCACCTCTCCGGCCACATCCTGCACAGCATCTACTGGCACAACATGGCCAGCCCGAAGACCGGCGAGGGCGGCGGCGAGCCCACCGCGGCCGACGGCCTGGGCGACCTGGCGGACGCGATCACCGAGTCCTTCGGCTCCTTCGCGAAGTTCAAGAAGCAGCTGACCTTCGCGTCCTCCGCGACGCAGGGCTCAGGCTGGGGCGTGCTCGCGTACGAGCCCGTCAGCGGCCGCCTGGTCGTCGAGCAGGTCTACGACCACCAGGGCAACATCGGCGTCGCCAGCACCCCGATCCTGGTCTTCGACGCCTGGGAGCACGCCTTCTACCTGCAGTACAAGAACCAGAAGGTGGACTTCATCGAGGCGATGTGGAACGTCGTCAACTGGCAGGACGTGTCCGGGCGCTACGCCGACGCCAAGGCGAACACCCCGCTGCTGATCCCCGTCAAGGGCTGATCGGCGCCACCCCGAAAGCCCGTCCGCCTCGTGATCGTCTTCTCAACCTTCACTCGCGGGCGTGTCCACCAGGAGGCCCCCGCGAGGACGTGACTCGCGGGGGTCTTCTGCGCTCCCCGGGCCGTCCGCGTGGTCGACGAGTCCGTCCACCTCGCCGACCACCGTGAACTCCCGCGCCAGGCCGGTCTCGTGCAGCCGCGCGAACGGGGTGAAGGGGATGCCGAACTCCGATTCGCCGTGGTCGAAGTTCCAGCTCTTGTGCACCTGGAAGCGGTAGTCCGTCACCGCGGACCCGTCCTCGTGGACCCGTACGGTGCCGCTGATCCGGTACTGGGCCCCGCGCAGCGCCAGCCACCAGTCCGCGCTCTCCCGACGGGTGATCAGCACACCGCGCCAGCCGCTGTCCGCCGCGTAGGCGCCCGGCTCGCCGACCGCCCGGGCGGCCTCGCGCCACTCGGCCAGCCGCCGGTCCACCTCTTCCCGTACGGCGGGCACCTCCAGCAGGGCCCGCGCGTCGACCCGGTACGGGCGGCCCGTCCCCCGCAGGTAGTGGCGCAGCGTGCCGGCGGCCTGGCGGACCCCGAGGGCCGCCCACAGCGGGGGCACCGCGACGCAAGCTGCCCGCAGCACCCGGTCTCGGGGGCGTGCGGGCAGGCTGGCGTGGGCGGCGTTGTCGTTCGGTATCGCGGGCTCCGCCCGGCCGCCTGAGCGGCCGAGCGGTTCCTCCTGCGTACCCTCGCGCGTCGAGCTGGTCCCCATACGGGGACGTTAAGGGAGGAAAGGTGCGCCCGCCTCCCGGGAGGAGCCCTCCGGAGGACCCTTGGGGCGACTCCCGGGAGGGCCTCCCGGATCAGTCGAAGATCGGACCCTGGGTGCGGGTGCGCTTGATCTCGTAGAAGCCGGGGGTGGAGGCGACCAGCAGGGTGCCGTCCCACAGCCGGGCCGCGGCCTCGCCGCGCGGGGCCGGGGTGACGACCGGACCGAAGAAGGCCACCTCTTCGCCGTCGGCGCCGGGCACCGAGATCACCGGGGTGCCGACCTCCTGGCCGACGCGGTTGATGCCGTCGTTGTGGGAGTCGCGCAGCACCTCGTCGTACTCGTCGGAGTCGGCGAAGTGGATCAGCTCGGCGGGCAGGTTCACCTCGGCCAGCGCCTCGGCTATCGCCTCGCGGGTCGGGCCCGTGCCCCCGTTGTGGAAGCGGGTGCCGAGCGCGGTGTAGAGCTTGCCGGTGATCTCGTCGCCGAACTTCTGCTGGGCGGCGACGACCACGCGCACGGGCGCCCAGCCCTTGGGGCCGAGCAGCTCCCGGTAGGTCTCGGGGAGTTCGTCGAGCCTGTTCTCGTTCAGTACGGCGAGGCTCATCACGTGCCAGCGGACCTCGACGTCACGGACCTTCTCGACCTCCAGCATCCAGCGGGACGTCATCCAGGCCCAGGGGCAGAGCGGGTCGAACCAGAAGTCGACAGCGGTCTTCTCGCGCACCTGGGTGTCAGCCATGTCTCTCCTCAGATCGGAACGTTCCTCCCTGCCCAACCGCCCCGGCCGCACACTCATTCCCCCGTGGGAGGATTCGGTCAGGTATCGCGATCACGCACGAAGGAGTGCACGTGCCCGGAGAGAATCTGTCCCGTGACGAGGCCCGCGAGCGGGCCGAGCTGCTGTCCGTCGACGGGTACGAGGTGGTCCTCGACTTGAGGTCCGCGGTGGACGAGGCCGAACCGGCCGACGGGCCCCGGACCTTCCGCTCGGTGACCACCGTCCGCTTCCGGGCCGCGGCCGCGGGGGCCTCCACCTTCGCGGACCTCATCGCCCCCTCGGTGAACTCCGTCACACTCAACGGGCGTGCACTGGAGCCGGCCGAGGTCTTCGACGGCGCGCGGATCGCCCTGGAGGACCTGGCCGCGGAGAACGTCCTCGTGGTGGACGCCAACTGCGCCTACAGCCGGACCGGCGAGGGCATGCACCGCTTCGTGGACCCGGAGGACGGCGAGGTCTACCTCTACACCCAGTACGAGCCGGCCGACGCCCGGCGGGTGTACGCGAACTTCGAGCAGCCCGACCTCAAGGCCCCGTACCGCTTCGAGGTGACCGCGCCCGAGGGCTGGCAGGTCTGGAGCAACGGCGCCGAGGAGTCCCGCGAGGGCCTGACCCGCCGCTTCGCCGAAACCGCGCCGATCTCCACGTACATCACGTGCGTGGTCGCGGGCCCGTACCACTACGTGACGGACACCTACACGCGCGGGGACCTGACGATCCCGCTCGGCGCGATGTGCCGCAAGGGGCTGGCCAAGCACTTCGACGCGGACGACGTCTTCCTCGTCACGAAGCAGGGCTTCGACCTGTTCCACGAGATCTTCGACTACCCGTACCCCTTCGGGAAGTACGACCAGGCCTTCGTGCCGGAGTACAACCTCGGCGCCATGGAGAACCCGGGGATGGTGACCTTCCGGGAGGAGTACATCTTCCGCGGGAAGGTCACGCAGGCCTCCTACGAGCGGCGTGCGAACGTCATCCTGCACGAGATGGCGCACATGTGGTTCGGCGACCTGGTCACCATGAAGTGGTGGGACGACCTGTGGCTGAAGGAGTCCTTCGCGGACTTCATGGGCTCCTTCGGGCTCGTCGAGGCCACCCGCTTCGACCAGGCGTGGGTCACCTTCGCCAACAGCCGCAAGGCGTGGGCCTACCGGGCCGACCAGCTGCCGTCCACCCACCCGATCACGGCCGACATCCGTGACCTGGAGGACGCGAAGCTGAACTTCGACGGCATCACCTACGCCAAGGGCGCGGCGGTGCTCAAGCAGCTCGTGGCGTACGTGGGCCGGGAGGCGTTCCTGGAGGGCGCGCGGCGCTACTTCAAGGCGAACGCGTACGGGAACACCACGCTGGACGACCTGCTGTCGGTGCTCGGCGAGGTCTCCGGGCGCGATATGGCCGAGTGGTCTCGGGCCTGGCTGCAGACGGCCGGCGTGAACGCGCTGACCCCGGCGGTGACCTGCGACGCGGGCGGCCGGGTGACCGAACTGGCGGTGCTCCAGGACGGCGACGAGCTGCGCCCGCACCGGGTCGCGGTGGGCCTGTACCGGCTGGAGGCGGACGGCTCGCTGGTCCGCTACGCGCGGGCCGAGGCGGACGTCGCGGGCGCCCGGACGGTCGTCGACGAACTGACCGGCCAGGACAGGCCCGACCTGGTCCTCGTCAACGACGACGACCTGACGTACTGCAAGATCCGCTTCGACGCGGTCTCGCTGGCCACGCTGCGCACGCACCTGGGCTCGGTGGCGGACCCGCTGACCCGCGCGCTGTGCTGGTCGGCGCTGTGGAACCTGACGCGCGACGCGCTGATGCCCGCGCGGGACTTCGTCTCCCTGGTCCTCGCACACTCGGGGCGCGAGACGGACGTCGGCGTGCTCCAGATGCTGCACGGGCAGGTCCTGACCGCGGTCAACCACTACGCGGACCCCCAGTGGCGCGAACAGGGCGGCAAGGTGCTCGCCGCGTGCGCGCTGCAGGAACTGCGCTTCGCGGAGCCGGGGTCGGAGCACCAGCTCACGTGGGCCCGCTTCTTCGCGGCCGGCGCCGCGACCGAGGGCGACTTCCAGCTGCTGCTGGGCCTGCTGGACGGTTCCGCGCGGATCGACGGTCTGGACGTGGACCAGGAGCTGCGCTGGGACTTCCTGCTGCCGCTGGCCGCGCACGGGGCGATCGGCGAGGAGATCATCGCCGCCGAACTGGCGCGCGACGACACGGCGTCGGGCAAGCGGCACCAGGTGCGGTGCCTGGCGGCGCGGCCCTCGGCGGCGGTCAAGGACCAGGCGTGGGCCGCGGTGGTGGAGTCGGACGCGCTGTCGAACGCGCTGGTCGAGGCGACGATCGCGGGGATGCAGCAGCCTTCGCAGCGGGCGCTGCTCGCGCCGTACACGGAGCGCTACTTCGCCGCGATCGAGCGGGTGTGGGCGGACCGGTCGATCCAGATCGGCATCGACGTGGTGAAGGGGCTGTACCCGTCGCTGCAGGACTCGCGGGCGACGGTGGACGCGACCGACGCGTGGCTGTCGGCGCACGAGTCGGCTCCGCCGGCCCTTCGCCGCCTGGTCCTGGAGTCCCGCGACGACCTGGCGCGTGCGCTGCGCGCCCAGGCCTGCGACACGGCGGCGGCCGGCTAGCCCTGCGGGGCTCTCCCCCACCCCGCCCCTTCCCGCTGCTCCGGATTGTGCGGCTCCGCCGCGTGGCGGGGCTCCGCCCCGGGCCCCGTACGTGCGCGCTCCGCGCCCGTGCCCTCAGACGCCGGCGGGGCTGGATTTGTCCAGCCCCGCCGAACGGGGCTATCGGCCATCGAACGCCCGTACTTTAGCCCCGGCTTGTCCCGATTTGCCGACGGACGTGTAACAGGGGTTAGCAAGGCCATGGCCTGAGGGAATCACCGCGTCATGAACCACAACGCGCCCCTCCCCCTCGCCCACCTCACCGGCAGCCGCCCCCGCGTGCTCTCGCTGGCCCAGCTCCGCGAGCACGGCGTCTCCGCCTCCGACGCCGCCGAGCGGCCCTGGCAGCAGATCCTGCCGGGGGTGTTCCTGCTCCACTCCGGCCCCGCGACCAGCGAGGAGCGGCTGCACGCCGCGCTGCTGTACGCCGGGCGGCGCGGCGGCGAAGTCATGATCACCGGGCTGGCCGCGCTCGCGCTGTACCGGTTCTCCTCCGCCCCCGCCCTGCTCGGCCTCCCCCACATCGACGTGCTCGTGCCGAACACCCGCCGGCTGCGCTCCACCGGCCAGGTCCGCATCGTCCGCACGCACACCCCGCCCCGCCCGATGGAGGTCACCGGGCTCCCCGTCGCACCCGTGGCCCGCGCCGTCGCCGACGCCGTCGCCCAGCTCTCCGACGCCGGAACGGTCCGCCGCCTGCTCAGCGAAGCCGTCCGCGGCGGGCACTGCGAACCGGCCGCCGTGGTGCGGGAGCTGACGGTGGCCCGGCTGCTGAACCGGCCGCACGTCGTGGACGCCGTGGAATCGCTGCTCGCGGAGGGCCGGGCCATCGCCGAGGACCGGCTGTACCAGCTCGTACGGGGCTTCGAGCTCCCCGAGCCGGTCTGGAACGTGGACCTGCGGCTGCCCGGCGGCCCGCACCTGGGCGGGGTCGACGCGTACTGGCCCGAGCACGCGGTCGCCGTCGAGATCGACACCCGGGCCCCGCGCCAGGGCGAGGACGAGCAGTGGTCGGAGGCGGTCCGCAAGCGCGAGACGCTGGAGCGGTGCGGGGTGACCGTCCTGCACATCACCCCGCGCAAGCTCCGCGACTGGCCCGAGCAGCAGGCCGCGGTGATCCGGACCGCCCTGACGGCTTCCGGCGACCGCGAACCCGCCGCCTACCTCGTCGTACTCCCCAGGTGAGGCGGCTGCCCAGGCGGCTACCCGGGCGGCAACACCGGGTTGGCCGGCGAGTACTCCGGGGTGCTCCACAGCAGCCGCCCGGGGTGCGCGCTCTGGACCACCGCGTCGACCCGGAAGCGGACCCGCCGCTCCCCGTCGGCCCCGAACTCGGGCTCGGCCCGCCCGCTGAGCTGGAGCAGTCCTCCGCTCTCCCAGTCCGGGAACAGCAGTCCGGCCCGCGGGTCCGCCAGCAGGTTCCCCAGGGTCAGGAACATCGTGTTGCCGGCGTAGTCGGGCCAGACCAGTTCGGTCGGCGAGAGCACCTCCACGAAGCCCGGCATCCCTCCCCGGTGGCTCGCGTCGACCCCGTCCGCCTCGGCGGTGGTGGCGACGAAGAAGGTGTCGGCGGCGCGGACGGCCCGCTCCTGGTCGGGGGTGAGCGCGTCCCCGCGCCGCACGACACCGGCTCCTTCGGCGGCGAGCTGGACAGGCTGCCGCTTCTGGAGGTACTTGGGGCAGTTGGCGAAGACCTGCTCGGCCGCCACCGCGAACCCGCCCGGGGCCTCCTCCACGGTTCCGTTGAGCCTCATCCGGCGCCGGGTGCGCGGGTCGAGGGAGATGGTCCCGACCCGGGTGCCCCCGGTGGCCAGCGCCTCGGCCAGCGGATCGCCCTCGGGCACCCCGCCGGTGACCGCGATCCGGTCCGGCCCGGTGGCCCGTACGAACCCGGGGGCGCCGGTCAGCATCGAGGCCCACAGCCGGCCGCCCGCGTCGGCGGCGCCCACGACCAGGTGCGGCTGCTGCGCCAGGAAGTCCGCCGCCACGCCCTTGATGTACGGGGTGATCGAGCGGCCGACGTGCGCGGCGTGCTCACGGACGCCGACCCGGTCCTGTACGGCCAGCGAACCCCAGTGGTACCCGGACATTAGAAGAACCCGCAGGTCGGGGCCCCTGTGGTGGGGGCATCGGAGTCCTCGGCGCCGGCCGGGGAGGAGATCTCCAGACGGGTCCCGTCCGGGTCGTGGAAGAAGATCCCGCCGGAGGCCGCGCCCTCGCCGTGCGAGACGACCCCTTCGTACTTGAAATCGACGCCGAGGCCGCGCAGCCGCTCCTCGTACGCCCGGACCTCCTCGATGCCCTCCGCGGACAGCGCGAGGTGGTGCAGTCCGGCCGCGGCGGGCAGGTAGCCGCCCTCGGCCTGCTGCCACAGCGTGAGGACGAGTTCGCCGTCCTGGCCGAGGAAGGCGAAGCGCCGGTCCTCCTCCTTGCCCTCGCCGAGCACCTCGAATCCCAGGGCGTCCCGGTAGAAGGCCAGCGAGCGGGCGAGATCGGTGACGTTCAGCCCCACGTGGCCGGTGCGCAGCTTGCTGATGACAGCCGTCATGGCAGTTCCTTCCCTCGGAAACGTCTCTCGAAGTTTCTAACCTTCTACATCGAGATTAAGGGTTAGGCGTACGGGCGTCAACCACTCACGTACCCTTGAAGGGTTAGTAACCCGAGGAGGCGGAAGATGACGACGGCGGACCCACGACCCCTGACCGGGGAGCCGGTGGCCCTGGACCTGCTGAACACCCGCTGGATGCAGGAGGGCGAACCCGTCGACCTCTTCGCCGGGGCCTTCGGACTCACCCGCGTCGAGGGGCTCGCACTCTGGCTGGAGAGCACCGGCCTGGCCGGCCGCTTCCGCGCCGACGCGCCGACCCTGATCCACCTGCTCACCGCCCGCGAGGCGCTGGCCCGCGCCGTCGCGGACCCGGCGGACGAGAGCGCCCGCGCCCTGGTCGACGCCGTCCTGGACCACGGACGGATCCGCGCCACCCTCACCGCCGAAGGCCCCGGCGAGCGCGCCGAGTTCGACGACCCCTCCTGGGGGCCGGCCTGGACGGCCGCCCGCGACTACCTGGAGCTGCTGGGTTCCGATCCCGGCCGGATCCGCAAGTGCGCCTCCGAGACGTGCGTCCTGCACTTCCACGACGTCTCGCGCAACGGCACCCGGCGCTGGTGTTCGATGTCGGCCTGCGGAAACCGGGCGAAAGCCTCCCGCCACTACGCGCGCACGCGCGAGCGCTGAACGCTCGGAAGTTGTCACACCCGATCCGAGACCCGGGCGTGCCCCGCCGCTGACGGATGGTCGGGAAGTCTACAAATCCATCTTTGACCCCGAAGGTTCGTACCGGTACACCCCGGTACGGGCCTTCTGGCGTATCAGGCTCTCTGGCGGGAGTCCGCCACGGCAGGTATCGGTCAGTGACAACTCTCCCCAAAGAGCTGTCTCTTACGCGAGGCTGACCGGTCATCCGGCACCGAAATCCGGACCGTATCTTTCACTTAGCCAGGGATGCTGATGACCCTCGACTCCCCCAGCTCCATATCCGCGACCCGACGCGCCGTGCGCGTCGCGGCCGCGGCCGGCCTGGTGGCCGCGCTCGCCGCAGGCGGCGCCATGCCCGCCTTCGCGGTGACCGCAGCCGATGCCCCCACGCCCACCCCCGCGGTCAAGTCGGCTGACGAGAAGCTCGGCTCGGCCGATGTCGAACTGCTGCAGGAAGCCAAGTCCAAGGGCGAGAAGACCGTCACGGTCATGGTCGCGACCGCCCCCGGCGAGACCCAGCAGGTCGCCAAGCAGCTCGACGACGTCCAGGGCGCCTCGGTGGGCCAGACGTACGACAAGCTCGGCTACGTGCGCGCCACGCTTCCGACCGACAAGGCCGAGGGCGCACTGAAGGCGGCCGCCAAGCTGTCCTCCGTGCACGGCATCGACCTGCGCCACGAGATCCAGCTTCCGGACCCCCGTCCGGACGCGGGCCGCGAGGCGGGCACGGCGTCCAAGCCCGCTCCCGGGTCGTACCCGGGCCCGGACAAGAACACCCCCGCGAAGAACCCGTACAACCCGTCCTTCGAGACCGGTGCGCTGGACTTCCTCAAGAGGAACCCGCAGGCCGACGGCCGCGGCGTGACCATCGGTGTCCTGGACTCCGGCGTCGATCTCGGTCACCCCGCGCTCCAGAAGACCACCACCGGCGAGCGCAAGATCGTCGACTGGGTCACCGCGACCGACCCGCTCGCCGACGGCGACGCCACCTGGCGGGCGCAGATCACCCCGGTCGCCGGTGGCACCTTCACCGCGGGCGGCGTGAGCTGGAAGGCTCCGGCGGGCTCGTTCCAGTGGAGCCGGTTCACCGAGTCGATCACCGCCAACGGTGACATGAAGGGCGACGTCAACCGGGACGGGGACACCACCGACCGGTTCGGCATGCTCTACGACCCGGTCGCCGGGACCGTCCGCGTCGACACCGACCAGGACAACGACTTCACGAACAACGAGCCGATGAAGCCGTACAAGGACGGCTACCAGATCGGCTACTTCGGCACGGACAACCCGGCGACCGACGTCGCCGAGCGCATCCCGTTCGTGATCGAGATCCGCAAGGACGTCCCGATGGACCCGCTGGGTGGTGACTGGGTCGGCAAGAAGGCCGACTTCGTCAACATCGGCATCATCGAGTCCGAGCACGGCACGCACGTCGCGGGCATCACCGCCGCCAACGGCCTCTTCGGCGGCGCGATGAACGGCGAGGCGCCCGGCGCGAAGATCGTCTCCTCGCGCGCCTGCTCCTGGTCCGGCGGCTGCACCAACATCGCGCTGACCGAGGGCATGATCGACCTCGTCGTCAACCGCGGTGTGGACATCGTCAACATGTCGATCGGTGGCCTGCCGGCGCTGAACGACGGCAACAACGCGCGCTCCGAGCTCTACAAGAACCTCATCGACACCTACGGTGTCCAGCTCGTCATCTCGGCGGGCAACGAGGGCCCCGGCATCAACACCATCGGTGACCCCGGTCTCGCGGACAAGGTCGTCTCCGTGGGCGCCGCGGTCTCCAAGGACACCTGGGCCGCCAACTACGGCTCCGGCGTGACCAAGAAGTACAACATGTTCCCCTTCTCCTCGCGCGGTCCGCGTGAGGACGGCGGGTTCACGCCGACGATCACCGCCCCCGGCGCGTCGATCAACTCCATCCAGACCTGGCTGCCCGGCGCGCCGGTGAAGGAGGCGGGCTACAGCCTGCCGGCCGGTTACGGCATGCTCCAGGGCACCTCGATGTCCTCGCCGCAGGCGGCGGGCGCCAGCGCCCTGCTGATCTCGGCCGCCAAGCAGCAGCACATCGCCCTCACCCCGGCGATCCTGCGCACCGCGCTCACCAGCAGCGCGAAGAAGATCGACGACGTCCCGGCGCACGCCCAGGGCGCGGGTCTGATCAACGTTCCCGGCGCGTGGGAGTCCATCCAGCGCGGCGCGAAGGCCGACGAGTACACCGTCAAGGCTCCGGTCGACACCGCGATCGACCAGTTCCTGAAGACCCCGGGCTTCGGCACCGGCGTCTACGACCGCGAGGGCGGCCTGAAGGTCGGCCAGAAGAAGGTCTACGACGTCGTCGTCACCCGCACCACCGGTGCCAAGTACAGCACCCCGCACCTGATCAACTGGCGCAACAACGACGGCACGTTCAAGGTCCTCGGGTCCGAGTTCGTCATGCTGCCGCTGAACAAGCCGGTCACGATCAAGGTCGAGGCGAAGGCCAAGTCGGCCGGCGTCCACAGCGGCATCCTGGAGCTCGACAACCCCTTCACCGAGGGCGTGGACAAGCAGATCCTCTCCACGGTCGTCGTCTCCACCCCGCTGGAGAAGCCGTCCTTCTCCTACTCGGACACCTCGTCCGTGCAGCGCAACAGCCACAAGTCGTACTTCGTGACCGTTCCGGCCGGCGCCAAGACCCTCGAGGTCGCCCTCGGCGGTCTGCAGCCGAACAGCCAGACGCGCTTCATCTCGATCCACCCGTACGGCGTGGGCGTCGAGGACAGCGCGACGACCCAGTGCTACCCGAACTACGACAACCCGGCGAACAAGTGCCGCCCCGACCTGCGTTCGTACGCGAACCCGCTGCCGGGCGTCTGGGAGATCGAGGTCGAGTCGCGCCGTACGTCGCCGCTGCTCGACAACCCCTTCAAGCTGGACGTCTCCGTGCTCGGCGCGGCCTTCGACCCCGCGGTCAAGGTCCTGCCCGAGGTCAAGCAGGGCACCCCGGCGCCGGTCCAGTGGACCGTGAAGAACGACGGTGCGGCCATCTCCGGCGGCAAGCTCCAGGGCGGCCCGCTCGGCTCCGCGAAGGTCGCCAAGCCGACCATCGCCACCGGTGAGACCCAGACCACCGAGGTCAAGATCGGCGAGGGCGTCTCCCGCCTCGACATCGCGATCGGCGGGGTCTCCGACACCGCCGCCGACCTCGACCTCGAGGTCTACAAGGACGGCGTCAAGGTCGGCTCCTCCGCCGACGGCGACTCCGACGAGGCCGTGAGCCTGGTCAACCCGGCCGCGGGCACCTACACGGTCAACGTGATCGGCTACGCGATCCCGTCCGGCTCCACCACGTACGACTACCGCGACGTCTACTACTCGGCCGCCCTGGGCACCGTCCAGGTCGACGAGGCCGCCGCGGTCAACCTCGCCAACGGCGCCTCGGCGTCCGTCTCCGCGAACGTGCTGGTCAACAGCGCGGCTCCGGAAGGCCGCCAGTTCTTCGGCGAGGTCAAGCTGCTCAACGCCCGCGGCACCGCCGCCGGCACCGGCAGCGTGCAGATCGAGAAGGTCCTCCCGTAACCCGGTAGGAGCCTGAGAACACAGCGGGGGCGGTGCTCGTCGGAGCACCGCCCCTCCTGTTTGCCCGCGGGAAACGCGGGCTACTTCCCGAGCGAGCTCAGGTCCTGTGCGTACGTGCCGACCGCGTGGGCGATGACGTCCAGGTTGGTGTCGAAGGCCTTGAGGTCCAGGTTCTTCAGGTCGTCGCCCGCCCCGTGGTAGTTCGGGTCGTACGGGGCCCCGGCCGTGCCGCCGTACCGCTGGGCCTGGTCGGCGGTCTTGATGCCCTCGGCGCCGGTGAAGGTACCGCCGGCCGGGATGCCGTTCGCGATGAACGGGCCGTAGTCGGAGCGGCCGTCGAAGTCGCTGCCCTCGTGGGGCTTGCCCTTCTTGTCGAGGAAGCCGTTGATTAGCGCCTCGATCTGCGCCGAGCCGGCCGGGCCGGCGCCCTCGCCCGTCCTGTCCGAGTCGTCGCCGTCGTAGACGAACTGCACCGGGTTCGGCGAGGCGATCATGTCGAAGTTCAGGTAGAGCGCGATGTCCTTCTTCTGCTGCTCGGAGAGCTGCGCCACGTAGTGCTCGGAGCCCAGCAGGCCGAGCTCCTCCGCCGACCACCAGGCGAAGCGGACCTTGTTCGCGGTCTGCTTGCCCTTGCCCTTCTTGTTCGCGCCCTCGTCCGCGAGCTTGAGGGCCACCTCCAGCAGGCCGGCCGAGCCGGAGCCGTTGTCGTTGATGCCCGGACCCTCGGGGACCGAGTCCAGGTGGGCGCCGACCGTGACGACGCGGTCGGCGCGGCCGCCCCTGGTCTCGGCGATCACGTTGCGGGTGGTCTTCTTCACGTGCTCCTGGTCCAGGTCCAGACGCACGCTCACCTCGCCCTTGGCGGCGGCCGCGGTCAGCGCCTCGCCGTCGGCGAGGGTGATCCCGGCGCTCGGGACGATCCCCTCGGCGGGCGAGGAGAAGCTGCCCCGGACCGGGGTGGTGCCGCTGTGGTTGTAGACGATCACTCCGATGGCGCCGGCCGCGGCGGCGGCCCGCTGCTTCTCGACGAAGGTGCAGGACCCGCGCTTGACCAGGGCGATCTTCCCGGTGAAGGCGCCGGCCGGGTAGTCGGCGGCGTCGCAGCCCGGGGTCTCGTCGACCCGGGCGAGGGCGATCGGGGCGGTCAGGCCGCCTGCCGGAGTGGACTTGGTGAAGGTGAAGGCCGCGGTGGCCAGCTCCCGGCCGCCGGCGCCGAGGACGGTGGTCCTCTCCGTCTTCGTGTGCGCCTCGTAGATGTCGAAGTCCTGGTACGAGACCTCGTACCCGGCCTTCTTCAGGGTGTCGTGGACGTAGGCGGCGGAGGCCGCGTGGCCGGGCGTGCCGGCGGCGCGGTTGCCCCCGTTGGCCTCGGCTATCTGCTGGAACTTCGCCAGATGGCGGTAGGCGCCGCGGGCGGTGACCTCTTCGACCAGCTCCCTGGCCAGCCGGCCCTCGCGGGGATGGGCGGCGGCCGGGGTGGCGGCGAGCAGGACGGGTGCGGCTACGGCGGCGGCCGCGAGGGCGGCGAGGGCCGGTACGGACCGGCGGCGGTGGCGGATGGCGCCCACGGTGATTCTCCCCGAGTTCGATGTGCGGAACGCACGTCCGTATTACGGACGCGACAGACCGGACCGTAACCGGCCGCGACCTGGCAAAACGGGTGGTCGGCGGGGATGCAACACGGCCGCCACGGAGTTGTCACAGGGGTTCACACGCGCCACACCGTCCGCTCCTCGGACAATGGATTGGACAAGGCTCGTGGGGTCGAACGCATGATGGCTACACGCGCGCCCGCGTCGTACGGAACAAGAGGAGTCACCGTGAGGGTCGGAATCGTCGGAGCCACCGGACAGGTCGGCGGAGTCATGCGCGGCATCCTGGCCGAGCGCAAGTTCCCGGTGGACGAGCTGCGGCTGTTCGCCTCGGCCCGTTCGGCCGGCTCGACCCTCGAGTGGGAGGGCCGGGAGATCACCATCGAGGACGCCTCCACGGCCGACTACTCCGGCCTGGACATCGTGCTCTTCTCCGCGGGCGGCGCCACCTCCCGGGCCCTCGCCGAGAAGGTCGCCTCGCAGGGCGCCGTCGTGATCGACAACTCCTCCGCCTGGCGCGGCGACCCCGACGTCCCCCTCGTCGTCTCCGAGGTCAACCCGCACGCGATCAAGAACCGCCCCAAGGGCATCATCGCGAACCCGAACTGCACCACCATGGCCGCGATGCCGGTGCTGCGCCCGCTGCACGACGAGGCCGGCCTGACCGCCCTCGTCGCCACCACCTACCAGGCCGTCTCGGGCTCGGGCCTGGCGGGCGTCGCCGAGCTCAAGGGCCAGGCCTGCGCGGTCTCCGAGGCCGCCGACCAGCTGACCTTCGACGGCGACGCGGTGGAGTTCCCCGAGCCCAAGGTCTACAAGCGTCCGATCGCGTACAACGTGGTCCCGCTCGCGGGCAACCTGGTCGACGACGGCTCCTTCGAGACCGACGAGGAGCAGAAGCTCCGCAACGAGTCCCGCAAGATCCTGGAGATCCCGGAGCTCAAGGTCTCGGGCACCTGCGTGCGCGTGCCGGTCTTCGCCGGCCACTCCCTCCAGGTCAACGCCCGCTTCGACCGCCCGCTGAGCGTCGAGCGCGCCTACGAGCTGCTCAAGGACGCCCCGGGCGTGGAGCTCTCGGAGATCCCGACCCCGCTGCAGGCCGCCGGCAAGGACGCCTCGTACGTGGGCCGCATCCGTGTCGACGAGACCGCCGAGAACGGCCTCGCGCTGTTCCTCTCGAACGACAACCTCCGCAAGGGCGCCGCGCTGAACGCGGTCCAGATCGCGGAGCTGGTCGCGGACGAGCTGCGCGGCTGATCCCGCACGCACGCGATACGCAGGGGCGGCGCCGCGAAGGCGCCGCCCCTGCGGCGTTCCCCCGGGCGTCCGGGGGCCCGGTCCGATCCGAACGGCACGCCCTACGCCCTGCGGACCTCGAAGAGGTAGCAGCCGAACTCGGCCGAGCGGACGTGGACGAGGGCGGTCCGCGGGTCCGCGAAGGCCTCCGCCAGCGCCTCCTCGACCACCGTCTCCGGTTCCTCGGCGAGGCTGAGGACGCTGCCGCCGAGGATGTGGCCGCCCGCGTCGTAGCGGCGGGCCGTGCGCAGGGATCCGGGGTGGGAGAAGGGGAGGCCGGCCCCGGCGACCGGTCCGGCGCAGTCGGCCGCGTGGACGAACACGGGGCCCTGCTCGTCGTAGGCGCCCGGGTCCGCGCCGGTCTCGGCGGCCCAGCGGCGCAGCGGGGCGTAGGAGACCAGGGCGATCCGTTCGCCGGGATCGCTGCGGCGCAGGCAGCAGCGGAGCGGGGCGCCGCCCTCGGGGTCCTCGTACGGCAGGCAGGGCCGCCCGGCATCGTCGAGTACGCGCAGGGAGGCGAGGACGGACGGGGCGATGGGGAGCGCGGTGTGAACGGTCATGGGCACCACACTGCGCGGCCGGGCCCGGCGAAGCTGGCGGAAATCGGACCTCGCGTTCGCCCGTGGATTACTCGGACGCGGTGGCCCGGCCCGCGTGGAAGGATGGCGGCACCGTCACCATCGAAGGAGATGAACGCGTGCCTGGCACGAATCTGACCCGTGAAGAGGCTCAGCAGCGCGCAAAGCTGCTCAGTGTCGACTCGTACGAGATCGAGCTCGATCTCAGTGGAGCGCAGGAAGGCGGCACGTACCCCTCCGTGACCACCGTGCGCTTCCAGTCCGCCGAGGCAGGCGCCGAGACCTTCATCGACCTGGTCGCTCCGGCCGTGCACGAGGTCGTCCTCAACGGCAGGGCCCTCGACGTGGCCGCCGTCTTCCGGGACTCCCGGATCGCGCTCGCCCACCTCGCCGCCGGGGCCAACGAGCTCCGCGTCGTGGCCGACTGCGCCTACACCAACACCGGTGAGGGTCTGCACCGCTTCGTCGACCCGGTCGACGAGCAGGCCTACCTGTACACCCAGTTCGAGGTTCCGGACGCGCGGCGGGTCTTCGCCAGCTTCGAGCAGCCCGACCTGAAGGCGACGTTCCAGTTCACCGTGACGGCCCCCGAGGGCTGGACGGTCATCTCGAACTCCCCGACCCCGGAGCCGAAGGACCGGGTGTGGGCCTTCGAGCCGACCCCGCGCATCTCCTCGTACATCACCGCGCTGATCGTGGGCCCGTACCACGCGGTGCACAGCTCGTACGAGGGCCCGGACGGGCAGTCCGTCCCGCTCGGCATCTACTGCCGCCCCTCGCTCGCCGAGTTCCTCGACGCCGACGCGATCTTCGACGTGACCCGGCAGGGCTTCACCTGGTTCCAGGAGAAGTTCGCGTACGACTACCCCTTCGCGAAGTACGACCAGCTCTTCGTGCCGGAGTTCAACGCGGGCGCGATGGAGAACGCGGGCGCGGTCACCATCCGCGACCAGTACGTCTTCCGCTCGAAGGTGACGGACGCGGCGTACGAGGTGCGCGCCGAGACGATCCTCCACGAGCTCGCGCACATGTGGTTCGGCGACCTGGTCACCATGGAGTGGTGGAACGACCTGTGGCTGAACGAGTCGTTCGCGACGTACACCTCGATCGCCTGCCAGGCGTACGCGGAGGGCTCGAAGTGGCCGCACGCGTGGACCACGTTCGCCAACTCCATGAAGACCTGGGCGTACCGGCAGGACCAGCTGCCGTCCACGCACCCGATCATGGCCGACATCCGTGACCTGGACGACGTCCTGGTCAACTTCGACGGCATCACGTACGCCAAGGGCGCCTCGGTGCTCAAGCAGCTCGTCGCCTACGTCGGCATGGACGCCTTCTTCAAGGGCGTGCAGGCGTACTTCAAGGCGCACGCGTTCGGCAACACGCGCCTGTCCGACCTGCTGGGCGCCCTGGAGGAGACCTCCGGCCGCGACCTGACCGCCTGGTCGAAGGCGTGGCTGGAGACGGCCGGCATCAACATCCTGCGCCCGGAGATCGAGACGGACGAGAACGGCGCCATCACCGCCTTCGCCGTCCGCCAGGAGGCCCCGGCCCTGCCCGCCGGCGCCAAGGGCGAGCCGGTCCTGCGCCCGCACCGCATCGCGGTCGGCCTGTACGACCTGGCCGACGGCAAGCTGGTGCGCACCGACCGGATCGAGCTGGACATCGACGGCGAGCTGACCGCCGTGCCGGAGCTCGTGGGCCGCACCCGTCCGGCCGTCGTGCTGCTCAACGACGACGACCTGTCGTACGCCAAGGTCCGCCTGGACGAGGTGTCGCTGGAGAACGTCACCGCGCACCTGGGCGACTTCACCGAGTCGCTGCCGCGCGCGCTGTGCTGGGCCTCGGCCTGGGACATGACCCGGGACGGCGAACTGGCCACCCGCGACTACCTCGCCCTCGTCCTGTCGGGCATCGGCAAGGAGTCGGACATCGGCGTCGTCCAGTCGCTGCACCGCCAGGTGAAGCTGGCGGTCGACCTGTACGCAGACCCGGCGTGGCGCGAGCAGGGTCTGGCCGTCTGGACGGAGGCCACCCTGGAGCACCTGCGCGCGGCCGCGCCGGGCAGCGACCACCAGCTGGCCTGGGCCCGTGCCTTCGCGGCGACGGCCCGCACCGAGGGGCAGCTGACCTACCTGTCGGCGCTGCTGGACGGTTCGGCGGAGATCGAGGGCCTGGCCGTCGACACCGAGCTGCGGTGGGCGTTCCTGGAGCGCCTGGTCGCCACGGGCGTCAGCGGCGAGCCGGCGATCGCGGCCGAGCTGGAGCGGGACAAGACGGCGGCGGGCGAGCGCCACGCGGCGACCGCCCGGGCGGCGCGTCCGACGGCGGAGGCCAAGGCGGAGGCCTGGGCCTCGGTCGTCGAGGGCGACTCGCTCCCGAACGCGGTGCAGGAGGCGGTGATCGGCGGCTTCGTCCAGACCGACCAGCGCGAGCTCCTCGCCCCGTACACGGAGAAGTACTTCGCGGCGGTCAAGGAGGTCTGGGAGACCCGTAGCCACGAGATCGCCCAGCAGATCGCGGTGGGGCTCTACCCGTCCCTGCAGGTCTCCCCGGAGACCCTCGCGGCGACGGACGCCTGGCTCGCCTCGGCCGAGCCGAACGCTGCGCTGCGGCGTCTCGTCTCCGAGTCGCGCGCCGGTGTCGAGCGGGCGCTGCGTGCCCAGGCGGCCGACGCGGCTGCCGCTCGCGCGTAGCCTGCGGGCTGGCTTCCTGGGGCTCCGCCCCAGCCCCCGCGCCTCAAACGCCGGCGGGGCTGAATTTTGCCGCTGCGCGGCATCATTCAGCCCCGCCCGGCGTTTGAGGGCACGGGCGCGGAGCGCACGTACGGGGTCCGGGGCGGAGCCCCGGTTTCGGGAAGGGGCGGGGTGGGGGAAGCCCCGCGCAGCGGCTACTCC
>NZ_JBSGXB010000067.1:0-27990 GCF_053609185.1 Streptomyces sp. NPDC054956
TAGCACCCCGAACGGGGTGCCGGCCCTCCGGCGTACGTCGTTCGGCCTCAGTCGCCGATCTTCTTGGCGGAGCCGTAGCCGGCGAAGGCGCCGAGACCCAGGAAGAGGAAGGTCAGGGGGTCCGCGTCTTCCTTCCAGATGTCGACCAGACCGGAGACGCCGATCGTGTCCAGCACCTCGCCCACGCCGACGTTGGCGGCTCCGGCCATCGCGAGCGCGTAGAAGAACAGCTCGCCGAGGAAGACCGAGGCGACCGAGAAGGCCGCGCCGACGATCGGGAGGATCGGGTTGCGGCCGCCGAGCTTGCCCGCCGCGAAGCCGACGATGGCGCCGACGCCGACCGCCGCGTAGCCGATCTCGCGCTCGATGGCGTTCATGATGCCGCCGTACGCCGCGGCCGCGACCAGGGCACCCACGAGCGCGGCGACGATGCCGAGGCCCACGTTGCCCGGGCGGACCGGGGCCGGGGCGAGGAAGTCGGCGCCGGACTGGGCCGGGGGCGGGGTCAGGAAGGAGGCGCCGGACTGGGCCGGGATGCCCGCCGGGGTCTGGGCGGCGTCGGTCGCGGGGTTGGCGGACTCGGGCGCGGGCGGCTGGAACTGCTGGCTCATGGAGAAATCCCCCCCAGGGATTCGGGCGCAAGGGAACCGCACGGCTGTACGTGGGGTGTATGCGCGAGATAAGTCGCCGCAGGCTAGCAGCAGCCCGCGACATCCGTGGAGGGGGTTTCGGTCAACCGGGACGGGGCAGGCGGGGCGGGCTACAGGCGGTGCGCGGCGCCCACCGGGCTGGCGCCCCGGGTGTCCAGGAGCAACTGGGCCTTCACCGCCAGGCCTTGGAGGTCGTACGTGCGGTGGTGCTGGAGCAGGATCGTCAGGTCGGCGTTGGCCGCGGCCTCGTACAACGATTCGGCCCGGGGGACCGGCTGGTCCCTGACGCGCCATCCGCCGATGTACGGGTCGTGGTAGCTGATCAGCGCCCCGAGGTCGAGGAGCCGGCTGGCGATCTCGCGCGCCGGGGAGCCCTCCTGGTCGGCCAGGTCCGGCTTGTAGGTGACGCCCAGGAGGAGGACGCGGGCGCCGCGGGCGGACTTCCCGTGCTCGTTGAGCAGGGTGGCGCTGCGCTGGATGACGTACTGGGGCATCCGGTTGTTGATCTCCTGCGCCAGGCCGACCATGCGCAGCGGGTGGCCCGGGGTGCGGGTGGTGTGGGGGAGGTAGTTGGGGTCGAGGGGGACGCCGTGGCCGCCGACTCCGGGGCCGGGGCGGAAGGCCTGGAACCCGTACGGCTTGGTCTCGGCGCACCGGATGACGTCCCACAGGTCCACGCCGAGGTCGTGGCAGAGCACGGCCATCTCGTTCATGAGGGCGATGTTGACGTGCCGGTAGTTCGTTTCCAGGAGCTGGACCGTTTCGGCCTCGCGCAGGCCGCGGGCGCGCACCACCTTCTCGGTGAGGCGGGCGTAGAAGGCGTGCGCGGACTCGGTGCAGGCGGGGGTGAGGCCGCCGATCACCTTGGGGGTGTTGGAGATGCCGTGCGTGCGGTTGCCGGGGTCCAGGCGGCTGGGGGAGTAGGCCAGGTGGAAGTCCCGGCCGGCGCGCAGCCGGGAGCCCGATTCGAGGATCGGGCGCAGGTAGTCCTCGGTGACGCCCGGGTGGGCGGCCGATTCGAGGATGACGGTGGTGTGCGGGCGCAGCCGCGCGGCGAGCGTGCGGCCCGCCTCGCCGACCGCGGACAGGTCGAGTGCGCGGTCCGCGCCGAGCTGGGTGGGGGCGCAGATGACGGCGGTGCGGACCCGGCCGAGTTCAGCGGGGTTGGTGGTGACCCGGAAGCCGGCCGCCGACATGCGGCGGATCTCGGCGGCGGTGAGGGTGGAGTCCGTCGCCGGACCGCTGTCGTAGCCGACCGTCTCGATCCCGGCGGCCACGGCTGCCTGGGCGAGCGGGAGGCCGAGATGGCCGAGTCCGATGACGGCGAGATCTGCGGGCATGGGGCTGCCGTCCCTTCCCTTCCCTGACATGCATGTGGGGGCGGTGCGCGCAAGTCCTGTGGAGGAGGAGAGCTGGCGCAATGTCAGACTAGGCGTATATATGACAGATATGTCGTATTCAGGGGTGCTGGTCGTCGTCGTGTTATCCACAGGCGGTGGCTGATGTGGATGCGGCCGGTCAGAATCATGAACGGGCGATGTGAGCGGGATCACCCACATCGGGTGGGATGACCGCATAGGGCGGACGCGGCGACCCGCGTCTACGGGAGGCAGGCAGCCGTGAGGACTGGGACAGGGGCAGGGACGGGCGCAGGTTCGGGTACGGGTACGGGGGCGGGGATGGGCGCGGGAGGAGGGACCGCGGCACTGGGGCCGGTGCAGCGCGCCGAGGCACTCGCCTCGATGGCCGAGCGGGAGCTGGACGTGCTGGTGGTCGGCGCGGGCGTGGTGGGCGCCGGCACCGCCCTCGACGCCGTGACCAGAGGGCTGGCGACCGGGCTGGTGGAGGCGAGGGACTGGGCCTCCGGCACCTCCAGCCGCTCCAGCAAGCTGATCCACGGCGGGCTCAGATACCTGGAGATGCTCGACTTCGCCCTCGTGCGGGAGGCACTGAAGGAGCGAGGCCTGCTGCTCGGGCGGCTCGCGCCGCACCTGGTCAAGCCGGTGCCGTTCCTCTACCCGTTGCAGCACAAGGGGTGGGAACGGTTCTACGCGGGCTCCGGCGTCGCGCTGTACGACGCGATGTCCATGTCCAGCGGCCACGGGCGCGGGCTGCCCACCCACCGCCACCTCTCGCGGCGGCGCGCCCTGCGGATCGCGCCGGCGCTGCGCAAGGACGCGCTCGTGGGCGCCCTGCAGTACTACGACGCCCAGATGGACGACGCGCGCTACGTGGCGACCCTGGTGCGCACGGCCGCCGCGTACGGGGCGCAGTGCGCCAACCGGGCGAGGGTCGTCGGCTTCCTCCGGGAGGGCGAACGGGTCGTCGGCGCGCGCGTGCAGGACGTGGAGGGCGGCGGGGAGTACGAGATCCGCGCGAAGCAGGTCGTCAACGCCACGGGGGTGTGGACGGACGACACCCAGGCGCTGATCGGGGAGCGCGGGCAGTTCCACGTGCGGGCGTCGAAGGGCATCCACCTCGTTGTCCCGAAGGACCGGATCCACTCCTCGACCGGGCTGATCCTGCGGACCGAGAAGTCCGTGCTGTTCGTGATCCCGTGGGGCCGGCACTGGATCGTGGGCACCACGGACACCGACTGGGACCTGGACAAGGCGCATCCGGCGGCGTCGAGCGCCGACATCGACTACCTGCTGGAGCACGTGAACTCGGTACTGGCGGTCCCGCTCACCAGGGACGACGTCCAGGGGGTCTACGCGGGCCTGCGGCCACTGCTGGCCGGGGAGTCGGACGCGACGAGCAAGCTCTCGCGCGAGCACACGGTGGCGCACCCGGTGCCGGGGCTGGTGGTGGTGGCCGGCGGCAAGTACACGACGTACCGGGTGATGGCCAAGGACGCGGTGGACGAGGCCGTGCACGGCCTGGACCAGCGGGTCGCTGAGTGCGTGACGGAGGACGTGCCGCTGGTGGGCGCGGAGGGGTACCGGGCCCTGTGGAACGCGCGGGCGCGGATCGCGGCGCGGGCCGGGCTCCATGTGGTGCGGGTGGAGCATTTGTTGAACCGGTACGGGTCCCTGATCGAGGAACTGCTGTCGCTGATCGCGGCGGACCCCACGCTCGCGGAGCCGCTGACGGGCGCGGACGACTACCTCCGGGCCGAAGTCGTCTACGCGGCCTCGCACGAGGGGGCGCGGCATCTGGACGACGTGCTGACGAGGCGTACGCGGATCTCGATCGAGACCTTCGACCGGGGAACGAGATCGGCCCGGGAATGCGCGGAGTTGATGGCTCCGGTTCTGGGCTGGGACAAACAGCAGATCGAGAAGGAAGTGGAGCACTACGAGAAGCGGGTGCAGGCGGAGCGGGAATCGCAGCGTCAGCCGGACGACCAGACGGCGGATGCCGCGCGGCTGGGGGCGCCGGACATCGTCCCGTTGTAAGTCCGTCACATCGAGGGGGGAACCGCGGACCCGGGGCTCCCGTCCGTTGCGGAGTAAGGGACAATGAGGGTTCTGCCGGGGCGGGTTACCGGGCACCCCGGCTGCTGCCGGGGCAACCGGAACAGGCGGCACGATCGCAGAGGGGACGCATGTCGAAGCCGGAGCACACCGAGTCGCCGGAACCGTCTGTCGGGACGGGATCGCCGGTGCCTCCGGCGGCCACCCCCGCGGACCCGAAGCCCCCGGCCGTGAAGCCGCGGGGCGCGAAGTCCAGTGCTGGTCAGGCGGTTGCGGATGCCGCGAAGCCGGCGGCCGAGTCCGCGGCCGAGGACATACCGTCGGCCGGGTCGGCGGAGCCGCGGGACGCGGTCGCGGACCCGAAGCCCGCCGTCGCGAAGCCGCGCACGCGCAAGCCCGCGACGGCGAAGCCGGCGGCCGCGAAGCCCGCGCCGCGCAAGGCCGCGGCCGCGGAGCCGGAGGACGCGAAGCCCGCGGCTGCGGAGCCCGAGGACGCGAAGCCCGTCGCCGTTGAGGCGGAGGCGGCGGTCGTGGAACCTGGGGCTGCGGAGGCCGAGGTGGCGAAGCCTGCCGCCGCGAAGCTCGAGTTGCGCAAGCCCGCGGCCGCCAAGGCCGGTGTGGCGGAGCCGGAAGACGCGAAGCTCGAGTTGCGCAAGCCCGCGGCCGCGAAGGCTGTTGCCGAGCCGGAGGATGCGGAGCCCGTTGCTGCCGTGCCGGAGCCGCGCGAGCCCGTCGTGGTGGAGCCGCAGGACGCCAAGCCCGCTGCCATGAGCAAGGCCGACGAGGTGGCGGCCGCCGTCAAGGCGGCCGCGGCCAAGGCGGGGGAGGGCCCGCAGGACGAGGGCCGGCTGCTCGCGGGCCGCTACCGGCTCGGCGACGTCCTCGGCAAGGGCGGCATGGGCACCGTCTGGCGCGCCGAGGACGAGACCCTCGGCCGCACCGTCGCCGTCAAGGAACTCCGCTTCGGCACCGGCGTCGACGACGACGAGAAGCGCCGCCTCATCACCCGCACCCTCCGCGAGGCCAAGGCCATCGCGCGGATCCGCAGCGGCGGAGCGGTGACCGTCTACGACGTGGTCGACGAGGACGGCCGGCCGTGGATCGTCATGGAGCTCATCGAGGGCCCCTCGCTCGCCGAGTTCGTCCGGGAGAACGGCCCGCTGACGCCCCGTCGCGCCGCCGAAGTCGGCCTGGCCGTGCTCGACGTACTGCGTGCCGCGCACCGGCAGGGCATCCTGCACCGCGACGTGAAGCCCTCCAACGTGCTCCTCGCCGACAACGGCAACGGCCGCGTGGTCCTCACCGACTTCGGCATCGCCCAGGTCGAGGGCGACCCCTCCGTCACCTCCACCGGCATGCTCGTCGGCGCGCCCTCGTACATCTCCCCGGAGCGCGCCCGCGGTCAGCGCCCCGGCCCGCCGGCGGACATGTGGTCGCTCGGCGGTCTGCTCTACGCCTCGGTCGAAGGCGTGCCCCCGTACGACAAGGGATCGGCCCTCGCGACGCTCACCGCCGTGATGACCGAGCCGGTGGACCCGCCCAAGAACGCCGGTCCGCTGACGGACGTGATCTACGGCCTCCTCGTCAAGGACCCGGCCCGACGTCTCGACGACGACCGCGCGCGGGCGATGCTGACCGCCGTGATCGACGCGCCCGAGCCGCCGCCGGCCCCCGTGGCGGCCGCGACCGCCGAGGAAACCCGGCAGATATCGCTCGCCGCGGCGCAGGAGGCCGCGGAGAAGGCGGACGCGGAGAAGGCCGCCAAGGCAGCGGAGAAGGCGGAGAAGAAGGAACGCGAGCGTCGTGAGCGCGAACAGCGCGAGCGTGCCCGCGCCGCGCTGAAGTCGGCCCGCAAGGCGGCCGCGGCGAGCGCCCCCGTGGCGGCGACCGCCGCCGAGCCCCCGACCTCGCGGCCCCAGCCCGTCGCGGCGCCGCTCACGGACGTCGTGCCCCGCCGCACCATCGCCCTCGCGATAGCCGGCGTGGTCGTCGCGCTCGCGGTCATAGGCTCGCTCATCGCCTACGCCATCGGCGGGGACAAGGGCGACGCCAAGCAGGACGGCAAGCACTCTGCTGCCGCCTCCAGCCCGGCGGCCGGGCAGTCGCCGGCCGCGTCGCCCTCGCCGAAGACCGGGGACCAGGCGGCCAACGGCGGAGCCGGCTCGCCGAGTCCGGGCCAGTCGCCGGGCACCGGCACCGGTACGGGCGGCACGGGCACCACCCCCGGTCAGGGCCAGGGCGCCACGCCCGGGGGCCCCGGGGGCGCGCTCCCGCCCGGGTACTCCACCGTGACCGACCCCGGCTTCCACTTCTCGATGGCGATGCCCGACGGGTTCAAGCCGACCGGCACGGTCGGTTCGAACTCCGGTGTCATCTACAGCCGTGACGGCGGATTCCCGCGGATCCAGGTCGACTTCAACAGCTCGCCGGGCGACGACGCGCGCGCGGCCTGGGCCGAGCTGGCCCCCGCGGTGGCGGGCAGCAGCTCCAACTACAAGCTGCTGCGCCTCGCGGTGGTGGACTACCGGGGCTACCCGACCGTGGCGGACTGGGAGTTCGAGCGGGACCAGAAGGGTATGAGGGTCCGTGTACTCGACCGCGGGTTCAAGGTCGACGCGAAGCGCGGCTACGCCATCATGATCAGCTGCGCGGCCGATCAGTGGGACGCGGAAGAGTGCACGCAGATGCGCAACACGGCGTTCCAGACCTTCCAGCCGCAGGGCTGAGCCGGGCCCGGGGCGGACCCGGGCCGAACTCGGGCCCAAAGCCGGGCGAGTGGCGCGCGAGCGCCGGGCGAGCACCGGGCGAGCGGGGCGGACCCGGGGCGAGCCTTGCCAGGGCCGGGACGCGGGCGCCCCGGGCGTCGTATCGTGTCAGCGGGACCGGGGGGACGGGCCCTACTGCTCTCGGGGGAGGCGATGTGGAGGACTACGCGGGCCGGATCCTGGCCGACCGCTACCGCCTGCCGCTGCCTCCGTCGGACGAGTACGAACTGATCGAGACCCGGGCCTTCGACACGCGGAGCGGGCAGGAAGTCCTCGTACGGCAGGTGCCGTTGCCGGAGGTCGTGGACGCGGAGCTGCTGGACGGCACGCGGGGCGGTCCGGCTGCCGCCGGGGTCCGGCGCGCCTCCGGTGAACTGCCCGCGGTGCGCAGGGCGATCGAGGCGGCGCAGGCGGCGGCCTCCGTGCCGGACCATCCGCGGCTGGACCAGGTCTTCGACGTGTTCGCGGAGGGCGGGTCGCTGTGGATAGTGAGCGAACTCGTACCGGCCAGACCGCTGGCGGCGCTGATCGCCGACGAACCGCTGACCCCGTACCGGGCGGCGGAGGTCGCGGCGGACGTGCTGACCGCGCTGCGGGTGCTGCACGCGCACGGATGGACGCATCGGAACATCACCACGCGGACGGTACTGATCTGCGAGGACGGCCGGGTCGTCCTGACCGGCCTGGCCGCGGGCGCGGCTGAGGACGCCCTGTGCGGCTACGACCCGGTCCCGCCGAGGGAGGGCGCCGGGCGGCCCGAGGACGAGGGCTACGCGACTCCCGCCCGGCCGACGGGATACGGCTCCGGTGGCTCCGCCGGTTCCGGTGGCGCCCCGGGGGCCGGCCCCCGGACCGGACCCGGGCCCGGCACGGCCCCGCTGACCGGACCGGCGACGGGACCCGCGACCGGACCCGCGGCCGGGCCGGTGACCGGCTACGGCGCAGGGTCCGGCGAACTCGCGGTGAGCGGCCCGGGTTCCGGCTACGGAGCGGATCCCGGCGAGTCCTCCGGGAGCGGTGCGGGCCCGGCCGTGCGCGCGCCCGGCTCCGGGGCCGAGGCGCCCGGGTACGCGCCGCTCGTGGCTCCGGGGTACGACACCGGGCCGCGCTACAGCGACCACATAACCCCCGGCGGCGCCGGGGAGCGGCCCGATCTGAAGGCGGCCGCGCGGGCCGGGGCCATCGCCGCGTACCGGGCCGGGGCACAGGCCGCCGCGAGGATCACCGAGCAGCGCAAGGCGGGCGCCGATCCGGGAGCGGAGCCGGCGGCGGAGCCGAGGCCCGAGGGGTCGAACCTGCCGCAGGGGTACTCGTACCCGTACGGCGGTCCGGAGGGCGGTGGCAGCTGGCACGGCGCCACCCCGCGCCGGCAGGCCCTGCCCGCGGCGGAACCCGAGCCGCAGGCTCCGCCCACGCCCCGGGACACGGACCCGCAGGGGGTGCCGGCCGCACCGGCCGCCCAGCCTCCGCAGAGCACGCGGCCCCCGCAGGCCGCGCCGCACCCGCAGCCCCCGCAGGCTCGCCCGAACCGGCAGGCGCTGCCCAGCGTGCCGGCCCGTCCCGTGCTGCCCGCGCAGCTCTCCCTTCCCCAGGGCTACCGCCAGGCCGAGGCCCCGGACTCCCGCTACGGGCAGCCGGCGCGGCCCGCGACAAGCGACGCCGCCGGGTACGGGCAGCCGGCGCAGCCTTCGGCGGACGGCGCAGCCGGGTACGAGCCGCAGGCCCCGGCTGGCGGTGCTCCCACGTACGGGCAGCCCGCCCCGGCAGGCGGTGCTCCCGCCTACGAGCCGCAGGCCCCGGCGGGCACTGCTCCCGCGTACGGGCAGCCCGCCCCGGCCGGCAGTGCTTCCGTGCAGGGGGCCGGGTGGGGGAGCGGGCCCCGGAGCGGGCTCGATGCCGAGCGGGCCCGGCAGACGCGGATGGCCGTCGTCGGGGCCGTGACCGAGCGCTGGTCGCCCGAGCAGGCGCAGGCCGTGCACGGGCCGTGGCAGCTGGCCGCTCCCGTCGGGCCCGCCACCGACCTCTGGGGGCTCGGTGCGCTGCTGTACCGCGCCGTGCAGGGCCACGCCCCGTACCCCGAGGACAGCGTCGCCGAGCTCGTGGAGCTGGTCTGCGCCGAGGCCCCCGCCTTCGCCGAGGAGTGCGGCCCGCTGCGCCCGGTCGTGGAATCGCTGCTGCGCCAGGACCCCACCGAGCGCCCCGACTTCGAGGAGCTCCGCGGCTGGCTGCGCTCCCTCGTGCGCTCCGCGCCGGAGCCCGACGGCGGCTTCGCCCTGCTGCACCCGATGCCGGAGCCGGACCCCGCCCGGCTGCCCGTCGTACGGCGGCGGGCCGAGCTGCACGGCCGCCACCGCAGCGCCGAACACCCCCGCAAGCCGCGCTCGCTGGGGCGTTCCCTGCTGCTCGGGATACTCGTCCTGCTCGCGGGAGCCGTGGCCTACGCGATGTTCTTCATGCCCCGGTCCGCGGACCAGGGCGGGCAGAAGGCGGCCGGGATGGGGCAGCCCACCACGCATGCGCAGAGCCCGGGCAAGAGTCCGGCCAACAGCCAGGGCCCGAGCCGCAGTCCCGGCCCGACGCCGAGCCCCTCGGCCAGTCCGCCCGAGTCCAAGCCCGCGCCGCAGACCAAGGCCGCCGCTCCGCCCGGGTACACCACCCAGCAGGACGCCGAGCACTTCGAGATCAACGTCCCGAACGGCTGGGACCGTCGCGGAATCAACGAGTCCGGTCAGGTGCGCTACACGGAGGGGGAGTTCGCCCTGACCGTGGTCCCCGGCCGGGACAAGGTCGAGGGCAACCCGGACCCGGCGACGTACCAGAAGGACAAGGAGCCCGAGCTGGCTCCGTACCGGAGCTCCACCTGGTCCAGCGTCGGCGACATCAAGTCCACCAAGGTCGGCAACCAGCTCCGCGTCACCGGCCGGTACACGTGGATCGACGGCAACGGGCGCTCCGTCGTGGCCCGCAACTTCGTGGTCGCGCTCGGCGGCTCGTACCACGTCGTCCTGGTCACCGGACCGCTCGATCAGGAGGGCAAGGTAACCGAAGCCTTCGAGCAGGCGACGGCCAGTTACCAAGCGGGCGGCTGACGAAGAATCAGTACGGCAATTGCGTCACAGTGCTGCCCAACGGCCTCCGAGAGGTACCGACGGCGCCCGCGCGATCCGTAGTCTGGCCGGAAGTGCACAGAGCGGCGGCGGAGATTCGTGGAAGAGCAGACAGGCGCGGGTGCGGTGCTCGCGGGCCGGTACCGGCTGGTGGAGCCCATCGGCAGGGGCGGCATGGGCAAGGTGTGGCGCGCGCACGACGAGCTGCTGCACAGGACCGTCGCCGTCAAGGAGCTGACGGCGGGCCTGTACGTCAACCAGGCCGACCGGGACGTCATGCACGCCCGGACGCAGAAGGAGGCCCGGGCCGCGGCCCGCATCCAGCATCCCGCGGTGGTCACCGTCCACGACGTCCTGGAGCACGACGACCGGCCGTGGATCGTCATGGAGTACATCGACGGCCCCTCCCTCGCGGACGCGGCGAAGACGGCCGGCCGGATCGAGCCCCGCGAGGCGGCCCGGATCGGGCTGCACGTGCTCGGCGCGCTGCGGGCCGCGCACGCGGTCGGCGTACTGCACCGGGACGTGAAGCCGGGCAACGTGATGCTCGCCAAGGACGGGCGGGTGATGCTCGCGGACTTCGGCATCGCCGCGATCGAGGGCGATTCCTCCATCACGCGCACCGGTGAACTCATCGGCTCCATCGACTACCTGGCCCCCGAGCGGGTCACGGGCGGGTCCCCCGACCCGTCCTCAGACCTGTGGTCGCTCGGCGCGACCCTGTACACGGCCGTCGAGGCCCGCTCGCCGTTCCGCCGTACGTCGCCCATCTCCAGCCTCCAGGCCGTGGTGAACGACGAGCCGCCCGCCCCGGCCCACGCGGGCGCGCTGGCCCCGGTCATCACGGCGCTGCTGCGCAAGGACCCGGCGCAGCGGCCCTCGGCCGCCGAGGCCGAGCAGATGCTGCTGCAGGCGATGGAGGGCCGGGAGCCGAGGGCGGCCCAGGCGTACGTACCGACGCGCGCGCTGGGCTCCGAGGAGCTGTCCCCCGCCCGCAACGAGCCGACGGACACGGGCACGGCCGCGCTGACGGAGCCGGGGCAGGGGCACGGGCCGGGGCACGGGCAGGTACAGGTGCCGGGGCCGGAGGCGGGCAGGTCCCCGTCGGCCGGGCGGCCGGCCTCGGCGGATTCCGTGGGCGGCCGCGTCAAGCGCGCGGCGGTCGTCGCCCTGGTGGCGGCGCTGCTCGGCGGCGGCGGGGTCTTCGGGGTGCTGAAGTACACCGGCGACGCGGGCGCGGGCAAGACCTCGGACAAGACGGTCGGCGAGTCCGGAACCGGGGACTCCAAGGGGCAGCGGGAAATGCCCGTGCCGGACGGCTGGCGCAAGGTCGTCGACCCGGAGGGCTTCACCCTGTTCGTGCCGGACGGCTGGACCCGCAAGGTGAACGGGTCGCAGATCGACTACACGCCGGACGACGGCAGGCACTTCCTGCGGCTCGCGGTGAATCCGAAGCCGGAGTTCGAGAACCCGTACGCGCACATGCTCGACCTGGAGAAGCAGGTGGCCAAGCGCTCCGACTACGTGCGCCTGACGCTGCTGCCGAACACCTTCAGGGGGCAGGTCAAGGCGGCCCTGTGGGAGTTCAGCCTGACCGAGAAGGCGGGGGTGATCGCCGGACCCCGCAAGGCCGTCGAGCAGATGTACTACGAGCAGGACGGCACCGAGTACGCGGTGTACATGTCGGGTCCGGCCGCGGACTGGGCGACGACGCGGTCGCAGTTCGACACCGTGCTCAGCGGCTGGCAGCCGCGGCCGGCGGCGGGCTGAACGGGCCCCGTTTCCGCCATCCTGCCAGCGATCACTGGCAGAAATGGCAAAATCCGGTTACCGGCGGGTACCCAAAGCACCCCCGGGCGCAATACGCTCACGGCCATGACGGACACGCAGGCCCCGGCCCCCCTCCGCAGCGCCCCTCAGCCCACCAACCCGGTCGCCCCGGCCCCGGCCGGCGCCCGGAGCGCCGCCGACGTGGTGACCCCAGAACTGGTCACCCGGCTGACCCGCGGCGTGGCCGGCTCCGGCCGCACCGCCAACCACAGCCCCTTCACCGGGGACAGGCTCGCGGAGCTGCCCGAGGCCAGTCCCGAGGACGTGGCCGCCGCCTTCGCCGCGGCCCGTGCCGCGCAGCCCGCCTGGGCCGCCGTGCCCGTCCGCGCGCGGGCCGCCGTACTGCTGCGCTTCCACGACCTCGTCCTCTCCCGGCAGGCCGAGGTGCTCGACCTGATCCAGCTGGAGACCGGCAAGGCCCGCCTGCACGCCCACGAGGAGGTGCAGGCCGTCACCGTCGCCGCCCGGCACTACGGCCGCAAGGCGCCCTCGTACCTGCGCCCCAAGGGCCACACGGGCGCCATGCCCACGCTCACCAAGGTCACCGAGCTGCGCCAGCCGCGCGGGGTCATCGGCCAGATCGCCCCCTGGAACTACCCCCTCGAGCTGTCCATCGGCGATGCCCTGCCCGCCTTCGTCGCCGGAAACGCCGTCGTGATGAAGCCCGACACCGAGACCGCGCTCACCGCCCTGTGGGCCCGCGATCTGATGATCGAGGCGGGTCTGCCGGCCGAGGTCTTCCAGATCGTCCTCGGCGAGGGCCCGGTCGTCGGCCCCGAGGTGGTCCGGCACGCCGACTACGTTTCGTTCACCGGCTCCACGCGTACCGGCCGCGAGGTCGCCCAGGGCGCCGCCGCCCGCCTGATCGGGGCCTCCCTCGAACTCGGCGGCAAGAACGCCATGCTCGTCCTGCGCGACGCCGACGTGGAGAAGGCAGCCGCCGGAGCCGTCCGCGCCTGCTTCTCCTCCGCCGGCCAGCTCTGCATCTCCATCGAGCGGCTGTACGTCCACGCCTCGATCGCGGACGAGTTCGTCGCCCGCTTCGCCGCCCGCACCAAGGCCATGCGCCTGGGCTCCTCCCTCGCCTACGGCGCCGACATGGGCTCGCTGGCCGGCGAGCGCCAGCTGGAAGTCGTACAGCGGCACGTGGACGACGCCGTCGCCAAGGGCGCCACGCTCGTCGCGGGCGGCATCGCCCGCCCCGACATCGGCCCGCTCTTCTACGAGCCGACCATCCTCGACGGGGTCGAGGCCCCCATGGCGGTGTGCGGGGAGGAGACCTTCGGCCCGGTCGTCTCCATCTACCGCTTCACCGACGAGGACGCGGTCATCGAGGAGGCCAACGGCACCCCCTACGGCCTGAACTCCAGCGTGTGGACGAAGGACTCCCGCCGCGGCCACGCCGTCTCGGCCCGCCTGCGCTCCGGCACCGTCAACATCAACGAGGGCTACGCGCCCGCCTACGGCAGCGCCCAGGCGCCCATGGGCGGCATGAAGGAGTCCGGCCTGGGCCGCCGCCACGGCTCCGAGGGCATCCTCAAGTACACCGAGGCCCAGACCGTCGCCCACCAGCGGTTGCTGCCGATGGCGCCTTCGCTCGGCATGGACGACGAGAAGTACGCGGCGTTCATGACCCGCAGCCTCAAGGTCATGAAGGCGTTCCGACTCCGCTAGTCCGCAGGTTCGTTCCGTTTGGGAGGCACCGCAGTGTCGTACGACTACGACGTCATCGTCATCGGATCGGGATTCGGGGGGTCGGTCTCGGCACTGCGGCTCACCGAGAAGGGCTACCGGGTCGGCGTCCTGGAGGCGGGGCGCCGGTTCACCCGCGAGAGCCTGCCGAGGAACAGCTGGGACCTGCGCAACTACCTGTGGGCCCCGGCCCTCGGCCTGTACGGGATCCAGCGCATCCACCTGCTCGGCAACGTGATGGTCCTCGCGGGCGCCGGGGTGGGCGGCGGCTCGCTCAACTACGCCAACACCCTCTACGTGCCGCCCACCGCCTTCTTCGAGGACCGGCAGTGGGCGTCCATCACGGACTGGCGGGACGAGCTCGCCCCGTACTACGACCAGGCCAAGCGGATGCTGGGGGTGCGCCTCAACCCGACGATGACCCCCTCCGACGTCCACCTCAAGGCCGCCGCCGCACGGATGGGCGTCGAGGACTCCTTCCACATGGCCCCCGTCGGCGTCTTCTTCGGGGACGGTCAGGACGCCGAGGGCCACGCGAAGGTCCGTCCCGGGGACGAGGTCGCCGACCCGTACTTCGGCGGCGCCGGCCCCGTCCGCAAGGCCTGCACCGAGTGCGGCGAGTGCATGACCGGCTGCCGGCACGGCGCGAAGAACACCCTGAACGAGAACTACCTGCACCTCGCCGAGCGGGCCGGCGCCGTCATCCACCCGATGACCACCGTCACCGCGCTCTCCGAACACCCGGAGGGCGGCTACCGGGTGCGGACGGTCCCCACCGACGGCCGGCGCCGCGGCAAGGCCAAGGTGCTGCGCGCCCGCTACGTGGTCGTCGCGGCGGGCACGTACGGCACCCAGACCCTGCTGCACACGATGAAGGACCTCGGCGAGCTGCCCCGCCTGTCGGACCGGCTCGGCGACCTGACCCGGACCAACTCCGAAGGCCTCGTGGGCGCGCAGACCGACGACCGCCGCTACCGCAAGCGGCACGGCAAGAACGGGCGGGCCGACTTCACCCGGGGCGTGGCCATCACCTCCTCGGTGCACCCCAACGCCGACACGCACATCGAGCCGGTGCGCTACGGCAAGGGCTCCAACGCGATGGGGTTCATGACGATCCTCCAGGTGCCCTACTCCAAGCACCGGGTACGGGCCTGGTTCGGGCGGACCGCGAAGCACCCGGTGCAGCTGCTGCGCTCGCTGTCCAACCGGCGCTGGTCGGAGCGCACCATCATCGGCCTGGTCATGCAGTCCCTCGACAACTCCCTGACCACCTACCGCAAGCCCGGCGGCTTGGGGAAGGGCCTGCTCACCGCCCGGCAGGGCCACGGCGCGCCCAACCCGGTGCAGATCGCCGAGGCCACGCAGGCGGCGACGCTGCTCGCGCAGGAGATCAACGGGTTCCCGGGCAGCAACGTCGGCGAGCTGATGGGAACCCCGCTGACGGCCCACTTCCTCGGCGGCTGCCCGATCGGCGCCTCGCCCGAGGAAGGGGTGGTCGACCCGTACCACCGGCTGTACGGGCACCCCGGCATCTCGGTGGTGGACGGCTCGGCCGTCTCCGCGAACCTCGGGGTCAACCCCTCGCTGACCATCACGGCGCAGGCGGAGCGGGCGATGTCGTACTGGCCGAACAACGGCGAGAGCGACCCGCGCCCGGAGCAGGGTGCGGCCTACACCCGCCTGTCGGCGGTGGAGCCGATCCGCCCGGCCGTCCCCAAGGAGGCCTTCGGGGCGCTGCGGCTGCCGTTCCTCGCGGTGCCGCCGATCCCGCCGCGCGCGACGGAACCGGCCGAATGACCGGGCGGGTACGGCGCTCCCCCTCCGAGCGCCGTACCCGCCGCGGTACATAAGTGACAGGTGTTCCGCCCTGATGGTTGTACCGGAATCCGTTCCGCCGGTCTGTGGCATCCGTCACGTGGTGAAGCGCGCGGCCGAGGGGCCGTGAACGGCGCACAGAAGAACGGCCGGCCCGGGGCGTCCCCTGGGCCGGCCGTCTTTTTTGGGGTGACCGGGCTGCTGTCCCCTGCCGTCCGGTCACGCGAAGGAGCGAGGTCCCACGACGCGCGCTCCACGGGGCGCACGCCTCATCGCTCCAGCGGAGCCACGCGTGGTGTTGCGGTCCCGCGCCTGGCTGGCACGGACACCCGCATCAACGAAGGGCCCCGGGGGCGGTCACGGTCCGGACGGGTGACGAACACCCGTCACGGCTCAGGCGGACGCGCGCCACGGCCTCGGACGGACACCCCGTCACGGCCTCGGACGGACACCCGTCACGGCCTCACACCCGGCCGCGGCACAGCTCCAGCAGGGTCATGGCGAGCGAGGTGCCGGGCTTGCCGAGGGCGTCGCTCCAGTGCGTCAGGACCTCCATCTCGCGGGACAGGTGCACGCGGCGCCCGCCCGAACCGATCCGGGCCTCCTGGATGACGGCCGAGACGGCCATCCGCTCCTGGATCAGTCCGATGATCCGGTCGTCGAGGGCGTCGATCCGCTCGCGGGAGTCGGCGATCAGCTGCTCGGGGGTGGTGGTGATCGTGGTCATGGTCGGTCTCCTGTGGGTGGGGGCCGACGGGAGCGGAAACGCGGAGCGCCCCGGTCCTGTCGGACCGGGCCGCTCTGGGAAGTCAGCGGCTCAAGCGAGCATCACGATGACCCATGGCGACCGGACCGGCCGGTGCCATAGGTAAAGAGGAAGCTCAGCTGCTTGCGCATGGAACGGATTATGACCCTCTGCCCCGCTCCGGGCCAAGCCGATTCGGATGGTGAGACGAAGAGGGGTACAGGTCCCCCGTTAGAATCGACAAAACAGCCACCTCTTCCGCCGGAAGGCCGCCCCGTGCCAGAAGCACCCTCCGCCGCCCACGACAGCGCCCCGGACACGGTTCTCGTCGTCGACTTCGGCGCCCAGTACGCCCAGCTCATCGCCCGCCGCGTCCGCGAGGCACGGGTCTACTCCGAGATCGTGCCCAGCACGATGCCCGTGGCCGAGATGCTGGCCAAGGACCCCAAGGCGATCATCCTCTCCGGCGGCCCGTCCTCCGTGTACGAGGAAGGCGCCCCGCGCCTGGACGACGCGCGCGCCCTCTTCGAGGCCGGCGTCCCCGTCTTCGGCATGTGCTACGGCTTCCAGCTGATGGCGGTCACCCTCGGCGGCCAGGTCGACAACACCGGCGCCCGCGAGTACGGCCGCACCCCGCTGGCCGTCTCCAAGGCCGGCTCCACGCTCTTCGAGGGCACCCCCGAGAACCAGTCGGTGTGGATGTCCCACGGAGACGCCTGCTCCGCCGCGCCCGAGGGCTTCTCCGTCACCGCGTCGACCAACGTCGTCCCGGTCGCCGCCTTCGAGAACGACGAGAAGAAGCTGTACGGCGTGCAGTACCACCCCGAGGTGATGCACTCCACGCACGGCCAGCAGATCCTGGAGCACTTCCTCTACCGCGGCGCCGGCCTGGCCCCCACCTGGACCACCGGCAACATCGTCGAGGAGCAGATCGCGGCCATCCGCGAGCAGGTCGGCGACAAGCGCGCCATCTGCGGCCTGTCCGGCGGCGTGGACTCGGCGGTAGCGGCGGCGCTCGTCCAGAAGGCCATCGGCTCGCAGCTCACCTGCGTGTACGTCGACCACGGCCTGATGCGCAAGGGCGAGACCGAGCAGGTCGAGAAGGACTTCGTCGCGGCCACCGGCGTGCAGCTGAAGGTCGTCGACGCGCAGGAGCGGTTCCTGAACGCGCTGGCCGGCGTCTCCGACCCGGAGACCAAGCGCAAGATCATCGGCCGTGAGTTCATCCGCGTCTTCGAGCAGGCGCAGTTGGAGATCCTCCAGGAGGACGGCCCCGCGGTCGCCTTCCTCGTGCAGGGCACCCTGTACCCGGACGTCGTCGAGTCCGGCGGCGGCACGGGCACCGCGAACATCAAGTCCCACCACAACGTGGGCGGCCTCCCCGACGACATCGAGTTCGAGCTCGTCGAGCCGCTGCGCCAGCTGTTCAAGGACGAGGTCCGGATGGTCGGCCAGGAGCTCGGCCTGCCCGACGAGATCGTCCAGCGCCAGCCCTTCCCGGGCCCCGGCCTCGGCATCCGCATCGTCGGCGAGGTCACCAAGGAGCGCCTGGACCTGCTCCGCGAGGCCGACGCCATCGCCCGCCACGAGCTCACCGCGGCCGGCCTGGACCGCGAGATCTGGCAGTGCCCGGTCGTCCTGCTCGCGGACGTCCGCAGCGTCGGCGTCCAGGGCGACGGCCGCACCTACGGCCACCCGATCGTGCTGCGCCCCGTCTCCTCCGAGGACGCGATGACCGCGGACTGGACGCGCATGCCGTACGAGGTGCTCGCGCGGATCTCCACCCGCATCACCAACGAGGTGCCGGACGTCAACCGCGTGGTCCTGGACTGCACGAGCAAGCCGCCGGGCACCATCGAGTGGGAGTAGTCCCGCCCGCCCGCCGGTCGGGCTGGAGCAAGACGTGACACGAGGCCGCCGTTCCCGCCCGGGAGCGGCGGCCTCGCCGCATGTATGGCCTCTTCGGCCGCTCGCCGGTACCTTGCGCCGCGACCTTGAAGGAGGGGCCATGGCCGAGCAGCCAGCACGCGCAGGCGAAGGAGCGTTCGCACCCGCACCCGTGCCCGTGGAGCGGCTGGGTTTCGAGATGCCGCCGGTGTTCGCCACCGCCGGCGAGGAGCGCGCCCACCGCAAGGAGCGGCTCGCCGGGGTGCTGCGGCTGCTGGGGCGGCTCGGCTACGAGGACGGGGTGGGCGGCCACGTCAGCGCCCGGGACCCGGAGTTCGAGGACTGCTACTGGGTCAACCCCTTCGGCCGGGCCTTCGGCTCGCTGGGCCCCGGGGACCTGCTGCTGGTCGACGGGGAGGGCCGGGTCCGCCAGGGGGAGCGCCGGGTCAACCAGCTGGCCTTCGCCGTGCACGCCGCCGTCCACCGGGCCCGGCCGGGGGTGGTGGGCGTCGTCCGCACGCAGGCCCCGTACGGCCGGGCGCTCGCGGCGCTCGGCGAACTGATCGCCCCCGTCACCCAGGAGGCCTGCGCCTTCTACGAGGACCACGCGCTGCTCGACGAGTACGCGGGCGTCGAGGACGCCGAGCGGATCGCGGGCGCGCTCGGCCCCTACAAGGCGCTGGTCCTGCGCAACCAGGGGCTGCTGACCGTCGGCGACTCGGTGGACGCCGCGGCCTGGTGGTTCATCGCCGCGGAGCGCGCCGCGCAGGTGCAGCTGATCGCGCGGTCGGCCGGGAAAGCGGTGCTCATCAGCCACCACAGCGCGGTCGCCACGCGGGAGCGGTTCGGGTCCGATCTGGCGGCCTGGGTGAACTGCCAGCCCCTGCTGGAACAGGTGGCGTCAACATCATGAACGGTTAATCACCTGCTCTGACATCGTGCGCAATCCGGAGCACTGCCGCAGTGGTGCACAATTCGCTGGCATTGCACCGTAGTTCAGAGAGGCGGCACGCTCGTGGCTGTCCAAGAGATGTCCAGAGGTACTCATACCGCGGCCTGTGCCTGCGACGACTGCGCACGGGAGGGACACCGCCGCGCCGTCGCCGCGTTCCTGGAGAAGCGCGACGAGTTCGCCGCCGGGCAGGGGCTGCCGGCCGCCGTCGCCCGCTCCGCCGGGGCGTCCCGGCAGTGGGTGTCCGACGAACTGACCCTGTCCGCGCGCACGGTCGCCGACCGGGGCAGGGAGGCCGGGCACTCCTGGCTGTACCTGCTCTCCCGGCGGGCCGTGCTCGCCGTGTGGATCGCCGCCGGGGTGCTGCTGCTGGTCCAGGTCGGCACCGCGCTCGGCACCGGCTGGTCGACGGCGCGCACCGCCGGGCTGCTGGCCGCGCTCACGCTCGCCGCCCTGCTGACCGTGGCGGCCCGCGCGCAGACGGTCCGGGGCGGGCTGCTGGCCCCGCTGGTCGGCGAGGACAACCGGCTGTCCACCTCCAAGGCGGTGCCGAGCGCCTGGCTCGTGCTCACCGCGTTCGCGACGCTGCTGCCCGCGCTGCGGCTCGCGGCCTCCTCGCCCGGACCGGAGCGCCAGGCGCTGTACGCGGGGCTCGCCCTCGACCGGGCGCTGCCGCTGCTGGCGGTGCTGTCGCTGACCTCGGCGGTCGCGGTGGTCGTGCGCCGCGTGGTCTCCGTACGGATCATGGGGCAGCGGCTGCAGAAGCTGCCGGCGGACCGGCCGACCGGGGCCGACCTGCTCACGGACGACGCGGGCCGGGGCTCCTTCCCGGACGCCCAGTACGTCCTGGTCTCCACGGTCGTCCTGGCCTTCGCGGCGGTGTCGCTGGCCCGGTTCCCGGACCGCCTGCCGCAGCTGCCGTGGGCGCTGGCGCTGCTGGTGGCGCTGTCCGCGGCCGTGTACCTGGCGGCGAAGTACGCCGAGGGCAGCCGCCCGCTGGTGCTGTCCGTGGTGCGCAGACGGGAGCCCGGGGATCTGGACGCGGCGATCCGCCCCGGGGACGACATCGAGATCCGGGGCGTGGGGTTCGTGCCGCCGGGTGCGCAGACGCCGGAAATGCTGGCCCGGCTGGTGGTCCGGGTCGGGGCGGTCCACGTGCACGTGCCGCTGGTCCCGGTGGCGGGCGGTTTCACCAACCCCTCGGACGCGGTGCTGACCGTGCCGGTGCCCGCCGAAGTGGAACCGGGGCGCATCGAGGTCCAGGTGGTCACCGCCGCCGGAGTGGAATCCAACGGGTGCACGATCGAGGTGGCCGAGTGAAGGGGGTACACGTGGCCGGGTGAAGGGGGTACACATGTCGCGTGACCCGAACTGACGTCCCCTCCGGCGTTCGCGCCGACGAGCCCGTCGGCCTGCGCGCAGCCGCCGCCCGCCACGCGCTCCTGCCCCTGCGGATCTTCCTCGGCGTGACCTTCGTGTACGCGGGTCTGGACAAGCTGACGAACTCCGCGTTCCTCTCCGCCACCGGCGACGGATCCATCGGCGACCTGATGCGCGGGGTGCGCGACACCTCGGCCGTCCCGGCGCTGGTCGACCTGGCCCTGAAGGCGCCCGTCGGCTTCGCCGTCGCCCTGGCGATCGGGGAGATCCTGGTCGGCCTGGGCGTCCTGGCCGGCCTCCTGACCCGGATCGCGGCCGTCGGCGGAGCGCTGATCTCGCTCAGCCTGTGGCTCACGGTGTCCTGGGCGGTGACCCCGTACTACTACGGCAACGACCTGGTCTACCTCATGGCCTGGATCCCGCTGGTCCTCGCGGGGGCGCCCTACCTCTCGCTGGACTCGGTGATCCGCTCGCGCCTGTCGCGGCGCACGGCATAGGTCACCAGGCCGACCACGGCGGCGAACGCGAGCCCGCCCATCACCATCATGAGGACGAGGAACCACGGCGGGTCGGCCTGGCCGGCCGCGCCGAGCAGGTAGAGCACGCTCGCGGCCATCAGGACCAGGCCCGCGATCAGCCGTCCCGGCTGGAACTCATGACGCCGCACGGGTCACCTCCACCTGTCCCACACTCGCGTGCAAGCGCAGCTCGATCGTTCCGCCCGCCTCGGTGCCCGGGGTGGGCGGCAGGGTCTCGATGCGGGTCTCGCCGTCGTTCTTGATGCGTATCGCGCCGGCCGCGTCGCCGGGCATCTGGATGTCGCCGAGCTTCACGCTGGCCTCCGTCAGCGCGGTGACCTCCCTCGGCAGGATCACCCGGAGCCGGCCCGCCTCGATGGAGGCGTGGACGGGCACGGTGGCGCCCTTGGCCACATCCAGCCGGCTGAGGTCCAAGGTGGCCAGGCCGGTGCCCGCCTCGTAGCGCGGCGCCACGGCGTCCACCGAGGAGGGCCGCCAGTTCACGTCATGCCAGTCGGTGCCGATCTCCTTGGGCAGGGCCACCGCCGCGGCCAGCAGCCCGGCGGTGATCACCGAGAGCAGTACCGTGCCGAAGCCGGTGCGGCCCTTGAGCGAGCTCACCGCGAGACCGAGGCCGAAGACGGCGAGGGCGGCGGCGAAGCCGACCTGCAGCGCGTGGCTCAGCGTGCTGCCCTCCCAGACCGAGGCGGTGGAGATGCCCCCGGCCAGCGCGGCCAGGACGAACACCCGGCCGCCCATCCCGCCGCGCGGCTCCCGCCGGACGTGGGCCGCGGCCGGCTCACCGCCGGGGGCGAGGGGGACCGAGTCGTCGGGGCCCCACAGATAGCCGGTCGAGCCGACCGGACCCGTGGTGCCGTCCTTGACCAGCGGGTCCCGCCACCAGGACGGGCCGCCGGGCGTGGGCGGCGCCTGCGTCTCGGGCGGCGCCGGGCTGTGCGCGACCCGGTGCCCGGTGCGCGTGGCCTCCGGCCACACGAACTCCGCGCCCCCGGAGCTCCCGGCGGCCTTGTCCTGCGGGGCCTGGGCACCCGGGCTCCGGTGGCGCTGCGACCAGTACGCCCCGCCGCCCAGTGCCAGGACGGCCAGGACGGAGAAGACCGCCAGCCCGCCGTTGTCCAGCATCGACAGGAACAGGGAGCAGCCCACCAGCGCGGCGAACACCGCCGCCAGCGTCGCGCCCTCGACCCGGCCCGTCAGCAGCTTCTTCGCCTCGCTGTCCTCCTCGCCCTCCTGGGGCAGCAGCAGCCACGCGAATCCGTAGAAGATCAGACCGACGCCGCCCGTCACCGCGAGGACGCCGAGCACGATCCGGAAGATCACCGGGTCGAGGCCGAAGTACCGGCCCAGGCCGCCGCACACGCCCGCGAGCACCTTGTCGCGCTTGGAGCGGCGCAGGGGAGGACGCTCGGCGGGCGGCGGGCCGCTCGTGGCGCCCGCGCCGGCCTCGGCGCCCGGCGGTGGGGAATCGTGGACTTCGGTCATGTGTACATGGTGACGGTCCGCCCGGGCCCCGGGCATCCGGATCCACCCTGGGACAACCCTGATATCCCCCCGAGAGAAGTGGGGGGCTGCCCTGATGCCCCGGGCCCCGCGCGCATGTGACCATCGGTGACATGCCCGTAGCAACCGCCCCCCGCCCGCCGTACGCACCGGACTCCGACGAGCCGCCGCAGCGCAAGCTCTACCGCAGCGCCGACGGCCGGATGCTCGGCGGTGTCGCGCGCGGCCTCGCAGGGCACCTCGGGCTGCCCGTCGTCTGGGTCCGGCTCGTCTTCCTCGGACTGTTCATGTGGGGAGACGGCCTCGGCATACTGCTCTACGCCGCGTTCTGGGTCTTCGTACCGCTCGGCGTCGGCGGACGCAGCGGCCACCGCTCCTACTTCGACACCCTGCCCGACGGCACCCGGCGGCTGCGCAAGCCCGAGCGGGGCCAGATCACCGCGCTGATCGCCCTGTGCGTCGGCGCCGGGATCTTCATCTCCAAGGTCCAGGTCGGCGGCGCCTCCGGCCGGTACGTCTGGCCGACGCTGCTGGTCGGGGCCGGTGTGGTCCTCGTCTGGAGGCAGGCCGACAACGCCCGCCGCGCCCACTGGAACGCCGCCGCCGGCCGGCACGGCCGGCTGCTGCAGACCGCCCGCGCGCTCGCGGGCGTCGTCCTGGTCGGCGTGGGCCTCACCGTCTTCATCGTCGTCCGCGGCTCCGCCGCCCAGCTGGGCAACGTACTGACCGCCACCCTCGCCGTCCTCGTCGGCGTCGCCCTCCTCGCCGGACCCTGGCTGATCCGGATGACCCAGGACCTCTCCGAGGAGCGGCTGATGCGCATCCGCGCCCAGGAGCGCGCCGAGGTCGCCGCCCACGTCCACGACTCCGTGCTGCACACCCTCACCCTGATCCAGCGCAACGCCGAGGACGTCGGAGAGGTACGCCGCCTCGCGCGGGCCCAGGAGCGGGAGCTGCGCAACTGGCTGTACAAGCCCGAGGGCACCGGCAAGGACGAAGGCGAGGAGCCGACCACGCTGGCCGAGGCCGTGAAGAAGACCGCCGCCGAGGTCGAGGACCACCACGGGGTCCAGATCGAGGTGGTCGTCGTCGGCGACTGCCCCCTCGACGAGAAGCTGGCCGCACAGATGCAGGCCGCGCGCGAGGCCATGGTCAACGCCGCCAAGTACGGTGGCGACGGCGGCCCCGTCCAGGTCTACGCCGAAGTGGAGGGCCAGACGGTGTTCGTGTCCGTGCGCGACCGCGGACCGGGCTTCGACATGGACGCGGTACCGGACGACCGGATGGGCGTACGAGAATCGATCATCGGCCGGATGCAGCGCAACGGCGGGACCGCGCGACTGCGGTCCGCGCCCGACGGCGGCACGGAAGTCGAGCTGGAGATGGAGAGGGCGGCGAAGGCAGCATGACCGAGGACAACGCGAGCACCGGCGACAACGCGAGCACCGGCGGAGTGACCAGGCGCGTCCGGGTGGTGCTCGTCGACGACCACCGGATGTTCCGCACGGGCGTCCAGGCCGAGATCGGCGAGACCGACCGGACCGGGGTCGAGGTCGTCGGCGAGGCCGCCGACGTGGACCAGGCCGTCACCGTCATCACCGCCACCCGCCCCGAGGTGGTGCTCCTCGACGTGCACCTGCCCGGCGGCGGCGGCGTCGAGGTACTGCGCCGCTGCGCCCCGCTGATGGCCGCCGCCGAGGACCCGGTGCGGTTCCTGGCCCTGTCGGTGTCGGACGCCGCCGAGGACGTCATCGGGGTCATCCGGGGCGGCGCGCGCGGCTACGTCACCAAGACGATCACCGGCACCGACCTGGTCGATTCGGTCTTCCGGGTCCAGGACGGGGACGCGGTGTTCTCGCCGCGGCTGGCGGGCTTCGTGCTCGACGCCTTCGCCTCGACGGACGCCCCGCCGGTCGACGAGGACCTGGACCGCCTCACCCAGCGCGAGCGCGAGGTGCTGCGGCTGATCGCGCGCGGGTACGCGTACAAGGAGATCGCCAAGCAGCTGTTCATCTCGGTGAAGACCGTGGAATCGCACGTCTCGGCGGTCCTGCGCAAGCTCCAGCTCTCCAACCGCCACGAGCTCACCCGCTGGGCGACGGCCCGCCGGCTGGTCTGACCGAGGGGCACCGAACGCGGCCGGTGGATCCCGGGCCCCAGGGCCTGTGATCCACACCGCAGCCTCCACCGGGAACCCGAGCACGCCGCGGACCCCTCTACCGTCCGTGATGAGTTTGACGGGGACCCCCCTCTTCGTGACGGTGATCGCCCTGACGGCGTGCGCCGTCGTCCTGCCGCTGGCCGTGTGGAGCAAGGTGCGCGGCCCCGCCGCCGCGCGCGTCGCCACGCGCGCCTCGATGATGGTCTTCGCGCAGGTCACGGCCGTCGCGCTGGTGTTCGTCGCACTCAACCGGGAGATGAACTTCTACGCCACCTGGGGCGATCTGTTCGGCACCGGCAAGTACGTCACCGCCGCACCCGACCTCGGCCCGGACGGGCTCGGCGGGAAGAAGGCCGAGGAGGTCAAGGCCGCTCCGAAGGTGCACCAGGAGTTCCACCCGGTCGACGGAGTGGGCGGCCGGGTCAAGCAGACCGAGCTCGACGGCAAGATCTCCGGGGTCAAGGGCGACGTCATGGTGTGGCTGCCGCCCCAGTACGACGACCCGGCCTTCAAGGACAAGAAGTTCCCCGTGATCGAGCTGATCCCCGGCATACCCGGGACGGGCAAGTCCTGGTTCCAGGGGCTGAAGGTCCACGAGGTCCTGGAGCCGCTCATGCAGAGCGGCAAGGTGCAGCCGTTCATCCTCGTCTCGCCGCGCGCCATGCTCCTCGGCAACGCCGACACCGGCTGCGCCAACATCCCCGGCAAGGTCAACGCCGACAGCTGGTTCAGCGTCGACGTCCGCAAGATGGTCGCCGACAACTTCCGGGTCTCGGAGGAAGCCCGCACGTGGGGCGTGGCCGGATACTCGGCCGGGGCCTACTGCGCCGCGAAGCTGGCGATCAACCACCCCGACCGCTACAGCGCGGCCGTCTCCCTGTCCGGCTACAACGACCCCGGCCAGGAGACCTCGTCGCTGGTCGCGCAGGACCCGGAGCTGCGCCGCACCCACAACCTGAAGGCCCTGCTCCAGGCCGCTCCCACGCCGCCGGCGGTCTCGCTGTGGATGTCGGGAGCCGAGCAGGACGGCTACTCGTCCGGCCTGGACCTCAAGGCGCTGGCCAAGAGCCCGACCGAGGTGCACGCGGAGAAGACGACCGGCGGCCACAACCTCACCAGCTGGACGAAGCAGCTCCCGCAGACCTTCGACTGGCTGAGCAAGACGGTCAAGGCGCCGTAGGACCGGTCGGGGACCGCGCGTCCGCCGCGCGGCACCGTACGAGAGGGACGGCCTACGCCGGCCGGGAGGCGCCGGCCCACGGCATCGAGTCCACCGGGGCGAGGCGGACCGTGGAGCCGGGGCGCGGGGCGTGGATCATCTGGCCGTTGCCGACGTACATGCCGACGTGGGAGACCCCGGAGTAGAAGAACACCAGGTCACCGGGGGCCAGCTGGTCGCGCGAGACCCGCTGCCCGGCGTTGATCTGGGTGTACGTGGTGCGCGGCAGCGAGACCCCGGCCGCGCGCCAGGCCGCCTGGGTCAGCCCCGAGCAGTCGAAGGAGCCCGGCCCGGTCGCGCCCCACACGTACGGCTTGCCGATCGCCCCGTACGCGAACGCCACCGCGCGGGCGGCGCGGGAGCCGTCGGAGGGCGGCGCGGGAGCGGTCCGCGCGTCGGTGGTCGAGCCGGCCTCGTAGGCCGCGCGCTCCTCGGCGGTGAGCCTGGCCAGCAGTCGCTGGGCGGCGGTCAGCTTCTCCTCGATCTCGGCCTTGTGGCCGGCGAGTTCGCCCTGCCGGGCCCGCAGGTCGGCCAGGCGCCCGGCGGCCTGCTCCTCGAGCTGCCCGACCTCTTCGAGCTTGCGGCGCACCGCGGAGATCTCGGCCGCGTTCCGGCTTCCCGCGCGGGAGATGAGGGCGGCCCGGTCCAGGTACTCCTGCGGATCGTCCGACATCGCCAGCTGGACGGCGGCGCCCAGGGTCCCGCTGCGGTACTGGGTCGCGGCCAGCGAACCGAGCGTGCTGCGCGCGGTGTTGAGCTGGTCGGTCTTGCGGGCGGCCTCGTCCTGCAGTCCGTCGAGGGCGCGCTGTGCCTCGTCCGCCTTCTCCTTCGCCCCGTTGTACCGGTCGGTCGCGACCTCGACCTCCTCGTAGAGCCGGTCCATCTCCGCCTTGACCTGCGAGGGCGTCGGCTGGGGGTCGGCGTGCGAGGTGCCTTCGAACGCGGTGGCGGTGGCAGCGCCCGCGAGGGCGAGGGTGGCGGCCGTGCTCCGTGCGGCGGTGCCGGCGAGCGGGCGCTGCCTGGGCTTTCGATGACTGGCCACGAGGGCCTCACGTCCTTCCTCTGTCGGTGCTTGGAGGAGGACGCTAGACCCGGAGGTAACGGGCAGATGACGGGATGACCGCAAGTGGCCGGACGTGACCGCAGCTGGCTGCCCAGTGGCCGCCGATGGCTGCCGATGGCCGTCCGGTGTCGGCGTCAGCGGCGGTCCGGTGTCAGCGCCAGAGGACGGCGATGAAGATGTTGGCCACGGTCAGCCCGCCGACCGCGCCGAACAGCGCCTTCTCCACCCGCTCCTCGTCGCGCTTGACGTAGACGAGCGCCAGGATCACGAAGAGGATCGCGAGCTTCACGCCGACCTTGACGTTGTTGACCGTGCCGCCGTCCATCTCGCGGAAGCCGACGAGCAGTACGCCGGTGACGAGCATGGTCAGTGCGCCGTGCAGCATCGCGGGCACGAAGCGGGCGGTGCCGGCGCCCATCGCCTTCATCTGGGTCAGGAAGCCGCCGAGGAGCGAGGCGATGCCGATGATGTGCAGGCCGAGGAAGACGTTGATCAGTACGTTCATGGCCACGAGCCTAGGTGGTGGCCGTCAGCGGATTTCGGTCAGGCGGGCGAAGACGACCACGTTCCCGTCGTACCCCGTCTTCTTCGAGAAACCGCCTCCGCAGGTGATCACGCGCAGCTCCGGAGCACCCTTGGGACCGTAGACGCGCTCGGCCGGAAAATCGTTCTTGCCGACGACCTCGACGCCGTACACGGTGAACACGGCGGTGCGGCCGTCCTGCCGGTCCACCTCGACGTGCTGGCCCTGCTTGACCGAGCCGAGGTGGTAGAAGACGGCCGGGCCCTGCTTGTTGTCCACGTGTCCGTCGATCACCGTCGTGCCCTGCGTGCCCGGGGAGGGGGAGGCCCCGTACCAGCCGGCCAGGTTCCGGTCCTGCGGCGGCGGGGCGTCGACCCAGCCCTCGGCGTCGAGGCCGACACGGGTGACCGGGGCGTCGACCTGTACGGAGGGCACCCGGATCCGGGTCGGCGGGGAGGGCTTCAGGGGCTCCGGCGGCGGGGGGAGGCGGCGGGCCGCCTCGTCGTGGGCCGGGTCGCTGACCAGCGCGGCGGCGTGCGCGGGCTGGGGCGGGCCGCCGTCGGGGTCGAGCCCGTTGGACAGGAGGAACGTACCGCTGAGGGCGACGACGGCGACGACGCCCCAGCCGCCGCGAGGCTTCGTACGCTCCTGGTGGCGGTGCATGACGTGCTCTCCTCGGTGCTCGGTGCTCGGTGCTTGCTGCGCGGGGGAGTTGGACCGGGCCCGGCCGGTCGCCAGGGGCGGAC
>NZ_JBSGXB010000068.1:0-27929 GCF_053609185.1 Streptomyces sp. NPDC054956
GGGCTGGGTACGGTCCTGCTACGGCGATAGGCGCACCTCCGGCCACGGGGAGGTCACCGGCTCGGCGGCCGCATCGCGGGGCTGGGCCCGGACCCCGACGGGGCGGAGTCCGGGCCGGCGGCTGCGTCGCGGGGCTCGCCCCAGCCTCCGCCGGACGGAGTTCGGCGCAGCGGCGCGAAGCCGGGGAGGCCCCCCGGGGCCGAGACGTGTGAGCGGTGCGTTGAGGGGGCGGGGCCCCCCGGGGCCGAGACGTGTGAGCGGTGCGTTGAGGGGGCGGGGCCCCCGGGGCCGAGGTGTGCGAGTGGCGCGTGGAGAGTCAGACGGTCAGGCCGTGGCCGTACGGGAAGACCGGGTCGGCCGTGTCGTTCGGGACGTCCGGGCGGGAGGCGGCGACGGCCGCCATCGAGCGCGGGAGTTCGAAGGGGAGCCGGCCCTCGGCCTTGGCCCGGCCGAAGGCCACGTCCAGCAGCGCCGCGTCCGAGGCCCCGTAGTCCGCGACCAGCGCCGCCGCCCGCTCCGCGATCTCGGGGATCACCGCGGCCCGCTCCAGGTTGATGCAGACCAGAGTGGGGACGGCGTCCAGGAGGGACAGGATCTCCGTGAGCTCCGGCTCGGGGAAGGCCAGCGAACCCGAGTGGAAGAAGGACTCGAAGATGTTCGTGCGGGGCTCGTGCGGGGTGCGCAGCCGCAGCACGGCCAGGTCCGCCCCGGCCGGTTCGGACACGAGGTCCCCGTACTCGGCGGCGACGGCCTCGTCCACGCCGCGTACGTACAGCTTCGGCCGTCCGGAGAGGGGCAGGATCTGCTCCGTGTTGGTGAGGACCGTCAGGGAACGGCGCTGGGCGGCCGCGCCGGCCGCCACGAAGTCGGCCCGGCCGACCGTCTCCGCCGCCGCGTCCGGGTCCACGTACGGGTTCTCGAACAGGCCGAGGACGAACTTCTCGCGCAGCAGGCGGCGTACGGACTCGTCGATCCGGGACTCCGCGATCCGGCCCGAGCGGACCAGTTCCACGATCACCTCGGGGCACTGCTCGCCGCCGAACTGGTCCGATCCGGCCTCCAGCGAGCGCGCCGCCCGCTCGGCGACGCTCAGGTGCTCCACGCCCCAGGCGCGCGCCGGGTGCTTCTCGCCGAAGATCACGGAGTCGTTCAGCAGGCCCCAGTCGGTGCAGACGATGCCCTGGAAGCCGAGTTCCTCGCGGAGCAGGCCGGTGACGACGCCCTTGTTGAAGCCGAAGCCGACCTCTTCCCAGTCGGTGCCGACGGGCTGCCCGTAGTACGGCATCATCTGCGCGCAGCCGGCCGCGATGGCCGCCTTGAACGGCTCCAGGTGGTGCTCGCGCATCCCGCCCGGGTAGACCTGCTCCTTGCCGTGCGCGAAGTGCGGGTCCTCGCCGTCCTTCTGCGGGCCGCCGCCCGGGAAGTGCTTGACCATCGCCGACACCGAAGCCGTACCGAGCGCCTCGCCCTGCAGGCCCCGTACGTACGCCCGGACCAGCTCGCCGGTCAGCTCCGCGTCCGAACCGAACGTCCCCGACTGACGCGCCCAGCGCGGCTCGGTCGCCAGGTCGATCTGCGGATGCAGCGCCACACGGAAACCGACCGCCAGGTACTCGCGGCGCACGATGTCGGCGAACTCGAGGACCAGCTCCGGGTCGCCGATGGCGGCGAGGCCGATGGCCTCGGGCCAGGCGGAGAAGGCGCCCGCGTTGAAGGAGGCGCCGATGTTGTCGGTGAAGGTGTGCCGGGGGTCGGTGGAGAGGGTCACCGGGATGCCGAGGCGGGTGCCGGCGGCCATCTCCTGGACGGCGTTCTGCCAGGTCGCCATCGCGCGGGCGCCGTAGCTGCCGAGGAGGTTGAAGTGGGTGAGGGAGCGGCCCTCGATCAGCTCGGGCGTGGTGAACGGGAGGATCGAGCCGTCGGTCTCGGTGACCGGGGTGCCGTCCGGATTCATCATCAGCATCGCGTGGAAGAGCTGACCCGCCTTCTCCTCCAGGGTCATCCGGGAGAGCAGGTCCTCGACGCGCCGGTCCACGGGGAGGGAGGCGTCCTTGTAGGCGGGGGAGGCGGAAGCGGAGGCGGGGGAAGCGGGGGAGGTGTTCATGGCCGGGCTCCTGAGAGGGGTGGGCGCGCGGTCGGCCTCGTCGCCGGCCTGGCGATTTCACGGTAGGTGCGAAAACCGTGTACCTACTAGGTTTTCGTTCGGTGACCTGGATCACTCCCCGCGACGGCCGGAACCGGGTGCGCGACACGCCCTAGGCTGGGCCGCATGGCACAGGAACAGGGCCGCGCGCCCGCGAAGGCGGCGGGCGGCAGGGGTGGGCGGGGCGGCTACGCGGTGGGTGACGCGCGGCGGCGGAAGATCCTCGACACCGCCGTCGAGCACTTCGCGCAATGGGGGTTCAACGCCTCCTCGCTGGCCCGGATCGCGCAGGACTGCGGGATCACCCAGGGCGGCCTGCTGCACCACTTCCGCGGCAAGGAGGACCTGCTGCTGTCGGTCCTGGCGCAGAGCGAGCAGCACGATGTGGACCGGCTCTTCACCGCGCCGGACGGGGAGGTCCCCCCGGTCGCCGCGCACTTCGCGGCGGTCGTCGCCCTCGCCGCGGACAACGCCCGCAGGCCCGGGCTCGTACGGATGTACAACACGCTGGTCGGGGAGTCCGCGAACCCCGGCCACCCCGCGCACGACTACTTCCGGCAGCGCTACGCCCGGGTCCTCGGCCACACCGTCGGCGTGCTGAGCGCGGGCGTGACGCGCGGCGAGGTCCGGCCGGGGACGGACTGCGAGGCCGTCGGGCGCGAGATCCTCGCGGTGATGGACGGCTTCCAGATCCAGTGGGTCCTGGCCCCGGAGGACGTGGACATGGCCGGCCTGCTGGCCGGGTACCTGGACCGGCGGCTGCGGGAGATCACGGTCTCGGGGACGGGCCTGGAGGCGGGAGCCGGCGCCGCGGCCGCCGGCTCATCGGCCGCCGACTCCCCGGGCTCAGGCTCCCCGGGCCCCGGGGCGGACTCGGCGGCCGCGGGCGGGGTCAGTTCGTACTGAAGGGCGGGAGGGCGTCCAGGACCTTCGACAGGCCCTTCGGCATCTTGCTCTGCTCCGCCGCGACCTCGTAGCCGCCGTGCCTGAAGGCGTACGTGAACCCGTCGGGGACGGGGCTGCCGCCCATGGAGAGCCGGGGCAGGTGGGGGAAGTCCGCTTCCTGGAGCGCGGTGCGCAGCTTCGCGAGGGCGGCCGCGGAGAGCTTGTCGCGGCCGATCACCTCGGCCTTCGCGTCGAGCCGCAGGAACGATCCGTCACCCTTGATGATCAGCGAGCTGTTCCTGCCCGCGAGGCCACCGCTACGGGTCACCGCCACGAGGGTCGCCTCGGAGGCGGGCGGCGAGGGGCTCGGGGCGGGAGCGGGCGCGGAAGTACTGGGGGCCGGGACGGTGCCGGTGGCGTCCGGGCTCTGCGGCGGGCTCGGGCTGGGGTCCGGGGTGCCCGTACCCGTGGTCGGCGCCGTCGAGGCGGAGGCGCTCGTTCCCGGAGCGGGGGAGTCGCCCTTCTTCGGTCCGTCGCCGTCGGACGAGCACCCGACCGGGCCCGACACCAAGGCCGTTGCCACGGTCACCGTCACCAAGCCCACTCGCCATCCACGCGCTCGCATGCCCACCCCCGCAGGTATTCCGGCTCGAACCCCGAGTATGGAGTCAGCACCACCCGCACGGATAGCACCCGGAGGCCGACATCAGCCGCTTCGCCCCTTGGCGCTGGCTGCCGCCGCTCACCGCCGTCGTACTCGGCCTCTGGGGCCTCTCGCGCGGCGGTTCCATGTGGCGCGACGAGTCCGTCACCTGGCAGGTCGCGCACCGGCCGCTCGGCGGGCTGTGGGAACTCCTCGGCCAGGTCGATGCCGTGCACGGGCTGTACTACCTGCTCATGCACGGGGTCTTCGCACTGTCCGGCACCGGTGCGGACGGCACCGGCCTGTGGGCCCTGCGCCTCCCGTCCGTCGCCGCCACGGCCCTGGCGGCGGCCGGCGTGGCCGCGATCGGCCACCGCCTGACGGGCGCGACGACGGGACGGGCCGCCGGCCCCGAAAGCCCCGACGGCCCCGAAGGCGCCGGCCGGACCGCCCGGGACGGCCGGGCGCGGGGGTGGGGGCTCGGTGGCCGGGCCGAGCGGGGGGCCCTGTTCGCCGGGGTGGGCTACGCCCTGCTGCCGCCCGTGCAGATGTACGCGCAGGAGGGGCGTTCGTACGCGCTCGTCGCCGCGGCCGTGGTCTGGGCGACGTACCTGATGCTGCGCGGGCGGTGGGCCGCCTACGCCGTGGTGCTCGCGCTGGGCTGCTGGCTGCACGAGTTCGCCGTACTGGCACTGCCCGCGCACGCGTTCACCGCGTGGCGCTCGCGCGGCTGGCGGCTCGCCGCCGGGGCCGTGGCGGTCGCGCTGCTGCCGCTCGCCCTGGTCAGCGCGCGCCAGGCGCAGCAGCAGCTGGGCTGGCTCGGGCGGCCGAGCTGGCAGGACTGGGCGGCGTACGGGGCGGTCGCGGCGGCCGTGCTGCTGCTCGCCCGGGGGGCTGACGCGGCACTGGTTCGCGTGGCGCTGCCGTTGGCCCTGCTGCCGCCCGGGCTGCTGCTGGTGGTCTCGCTGGTGCACCCCTGGTACGTCGACCGGTACGTCCTCTACGCGCTCGCCGGCCTCGCCCTCCTCGCGGGGGTACGGCTCGCGGGGTCGCGGGGACGGTGGCCGTGGCTGCTGATCGCGGCCCTCCTCGTCCCCGCCGGGCTCTGGTCCGTGTGGCTGCGCACGCCGGAGAGCCGCAAGGACGACGTCCTCGCCGTGGCCGCGGCCGTCCGCGAGCGGTCGCGCCCGGGCGACGCGGTGCTGTTCCTCCCCGCCCGGCGGCGCGAATGGCTGCTGTCCTCGCCGGAGCTGTACGGGTCCCTGCGCGACATCGCGCTGTCCCGGACCCCGGCGGCTTCGCGGAGCCTCCAAGGCGTGGAGCGGACTCCGGAGCAGATCCGCGAGGCCCTGCTGGACCCGCGCGTCGACCGGGTGGTGGCCCTGCTGGACCCCGTGGGCCAGCCGCTGGACGGCTACCCGGCGGAGGCGGTGAAACGGCAGACGCTGGTCTCCTCCTTCGAGCTCTGCTCGGTGACCCCGCTGCGCGGAGCCCGCGTGGCCCTCTTCGCCCGCCCGGGCGACTGCCCGTAGGCCGCGGCGGAGGGGCCGCCCGGCTACGGCGGAGGGGCCGCCCGATCGCGGCCGAGGGACCGCCGGGCCGTGGTGGAGGGACCGTCCGGTCGTGCCGCCCGCTGGGCCGCCGGGCCCGGCCGGGGGTGGTGGGCCGGGGCGTAGGAGGATGGGGCGGGGGCCCGTGGTCGGGGCCGTGGAACCGTGTCGGAGGTGCCGTATGGCCGCAGTTCGTTCCCGTTCGCTCACGCCGCCCGGGCCGCTCGTCGGCGGGGACTGGCTCGCGGAGCGCCTCGGCACGCCCGGGCTGGTCGTCTTCGACGCCTCCGTCGGCGACCACCGCGACACGGGCCGCCGCATCCCCGGAGCCCGGCCCTTCGACCTCGACGGCGCCCTGTCCGACCACGAGGCCGCCGCCCCGCACACCATGCCCGGCGCGGCCGCCTTCGCCGAGGCCATGCGGGCCCTCGGCGTCGACGACACCAGCACGGTCGTCGCGTACGACGGCGCCGGCCTCTACTCCAGCGCCCGCGCCTGGTGGATGCTGCGCGCGATGGGCTTCGACCGGGTCGCCGTCCTCGACGGCGGGCTGCCCGCCTGGCTCGCCGCCGGGCGGGCGGTGGAGGAGCGCGGACCGGGGTACGAGGGCCCGCGCGGCTCCTTCACCGCCCGGCCCCGCGCCGGGCTGCTGGTGGACGGGGCCACCGTCTCGGCGGCGCTGGCCGACCCGGCCGCCGCCGTGCTCGACGCCCGTACCCGCGAGCGCTTCGCCGGCACCGCCCCCGAACCCCGCCCGGGCCTGCGCGGCGGCCACATGCCGGGCGCGGTCAACCTGCCCTTCGGTGAACTCCAGGGACCCGACGGCCTGATGCGGCCCGCCGCCGAGCTCCGTACGGCCTTCGGGGCGGTGGCGGGGGAGCGGGAACGGCTGTACTTCAGCTGCGGGTCGGGGGTCACCGCCTGTGTCCTCGCCCTCGGCGCCGACCTCGCCGGCTACCGCGAACTCGCGGTGTACGACGGCTCCTGGAGCGAGTGGGGGGTCCCGTCACCGGACCGGCCCGTCGTCCAGGGGCGTTAGGCCCGCGAGGGCCGGTCGGTGCCGGTCAGTACTCGATGTCGATCGTGAAGCGCCGCATGCCCGTGCCGATCGTTTCGGCGTGGACCGTGCCGCTGGCCCGGCGGTACTTCCCGGTGCCGCCGGTGATCGCGTTGTCGAACGACGGGGGAGGGCCCGCCTTGAGGATGCCGAAGTACATCCCCTGGGCGGTGAGCTGGCCGTCCGGGAGGGTGTAGGTCACGACGCACTCCTCCGCTCCGCCGGGGTCCTCCGTCAACGCCGCCCGGGTGGTGGTGCAGAAGCCGCCGGTCTCGCCCACCTTCTTGCCGTCCTCGTCGGTGAGGATCGAGCGGACGACGGTCCGGTCGCCCTGGGCGGCGGGGCCGTTGAGGTTGACGGGGAAGCGCGACTGCTCCGCGAGCGTGCCGGTGAGCGTGATGACCTTGTGTTTCCTGGGGTTGGAGTGGGTGGCATCGTGGTCCGCCGTGGAGGCGGTCGCGAGCGGGGCGCAGACGAGGAGGGTGACCAGCGCGGTCGTCGCGCCGAGGCAGGCCGTTCGGATGGGTCGCATCGTGTGGCTCCTGAGGTTGTTGACGCATCGTGGATGCTCACGGACGGTCAGGTGACAAAACGGTCATGCGATTTCATTCATAACCGCGGCCCCGCCGCCGCCCGGAGCGCCGGGGTCCGACCCTCCGGCAGGTCCGACCGATCGGACCAACCCGGGACGCGGCCGGGACCGCGCTCGCCCGCGGGAGACGGGGGTTAACCCCACCCGGGCCCGGGCACGGGCCCCATGCCGCGCCGAGGCCCCGACCGGCACGATCGGTCCATGACCACGAAGACGAGTTCGCGCGCCGCAGCCACCACCGTCGCCACCGCCACCGCGGCTGCCCTCGCCGCCGGGCTGCTGCTCACCGGCTGCTCCATCGGCTCCCTCGCGGGCCCGCGCAAGACGGCGAGCGCCGACACCACGGTGGCGGAGGCCATCGGCTCGGTCGACGTGTCGGACGCCCGCAGCGGCTCCATCGAGGTGACGCCCGGCAGCGGACCGGGCGTCACCGTCCGCCGCACCGTCCACTACCGGGGCGACGCCGTGCCCGAGCCCGCCCAGCGGGTCGCCGACGGGGTGCTGACCCTCACCAACGGCAGCTGCGGCGACCGGTGCTCCATCGACTACCGGCTGGAGGTGCCGGCCTCCGCCACGGTCAGGCTCGACGGCAGCAGCGGCCGCGTCACGGTGACGGGGGTGGCCGCGGCCGAGGTGGAGACCTCCTCCGGCTCCGTCCGGGTGGACCGGATCGCCGGCCCGCTGAAGATCCGTACGTCCTCCGGCTCGATCGACGCCCAGAACCTGGGCGGGGCCGGGGCGGACGCGCGTTCCGAATCCGGCGACGTCCGCCTCGCCTTCGCGAAGGCCCCCTCCTCGGTCGCCGTGGAAACCAGCTCGGGCGAAGCGCAGCTGAAGCTTCCGCGGGCCCCGTACGCGCTCGACGTCTCCACCACCTCCGGCGAACGGGACGTCACCCTCCCGGCGGACCCGTCCGCCGCCGCCCGCCTCGCGGTGCGCACGACGTCGGGCGACATCCGGATCTCGGCGGTCTGACCCGTCCGGGGGCTGTTCGCCCCGGGCGAACGGGCGTTGGGGAACATTGGGGCGCGCACATGCATTGAGTCGGCATAGCTCAACTTCACTGCCGGAGGGAAGATCATGGCTTCGACGTCCGTAACGCTCACCCTGCCCGTGCTGCCGCTCGACGACGAGGTCGTGCTGCCCGGGATGGTCGTCCCGCTGGACCTGTCCGATGCCGAGGTGCGAGGCGCGGTGGAGGCCGCACAGGCCGCCGCCGGAACCGGGAAGCCGAAGGTGCTCCTCGTGCCCCGGGTCGACGGGAAGTACACCGGGACCGGGGTGCTGGGGACCGTCGAGCAGGTGGGACGGCTCTCCGACGGGGACCCGGGGGCGCTGATCAGGGGCCGCGGGCGGGTCCGGATCGGGGCCGGGACCACCGGGCCCGGGACCGCGCTCTGGGTCGAGGGCGAGACCGTGGACGAGAGCGTCCCCGATCCGCTGCCCGGGGCCGTCACCGAGCTCGTCAAGGAGTACAAGGCGCTCGCCACCAGCTGGCTCAAGAAGCGCGGGGCCTGGCAGGTCGTGGACCGGGTCCAGCAGATCGAGGGCGTGGGCGCCCTCGCCGACAACTCCGGATACTCGCCCTTCCTGACCGTGGCGCAGAAGGTCGAACTGCTGGAGACGGCCGAACCCGTGGCCCGGCTGCGGCTCGCGGTCAAGGCGCTCAGCGACCACCTCGCCGAGCAGGACGTGGCCGAGTCCATCGCCAAGGACGTCCAGGACGGGGTGGAGAAGCAGCAGCGGGAGTTCCTGCTCAAGCGGCAGCTGGAGGCCGTGCGCAAGGAACTGCGCGAACTGGGCGGGGAGAAGGAGGGCGAGGAGTCCGACGACTACCGGGCCCGGGTCGAGGCCGCGGACCTGCCCGAGAAGGTACGGGAGGCCGCGCTCAAGGAGGTCGACAAGCTGGAGCGCTCCAGCGACCAGTCCCCCGAGGGTTCCTGGATCCGCACCTGGCTGGACACCGTCCTCGAACTGCCCTGGAACGAGCGGACCGAGGACGAGTACGACATCCGCGGCGCGCGGGCCGTCCTGGACGCGGAGCACGCCGGGCTCAGCGACGTGAAGGACCGGATCACCGAGTACCTGGCGGTGCGCAAGCGCCGCTCCGAGCGCGGGATGGGCGTCGTCGGCGGGCGCCGGGGCGGGGCCGTGCTCGCCCTCGTGGGTCCTCCCGGCGTGGGCAAGACCTCGCTCGGCGAATCCGTCGCGCACGCCATGGGGCGCAAGTTCGTCCGCGTGGCCCTCGGCGGCGTCCGCGACGAGGCCGAGATCCGCGGGCACCGGCGTACGTACGTGGGCGCGCTGCCCGGCCGGATCGTACGGGCGATCAAGGAGGCCGGGTCGCTGAACCCGGTGGTCCTGCTCGACGAGATCGACAAGGTCGGCTCCGACTTCCGCGGGGACCCGGCGGCGGCGCTGCTGGAGGTCCTGGACCCGGCGCAGAACCACACCTTCCGGGACCACTACCTGGAGGTGGAGCTCGACCTCAGCGACGTGGTCTTCCTCGCGACGGCCAACGTGCTGGAGGCCATCCCCGAGGCCCTCGCCGACCGCATGGAACTGGTGCGCCTGGACGGCTACACCGAGGACGAGAAGGTCGTCATCGCCCGCGACCACCTGCTGCCCCGGCAGCTGGAGCGCGCCGGGCTGGGCGCCGAGGAAGTGGTCCTGGAGGAGGACGCGCTGCGCAAGCTGGCCGGGGAGTACACCCGCGAGGCGGGCGTGCGCACCCTGGAGCGCGCCATCGCCCGGCTGCTGCGCAAGGTGGCCTCCCAGCACGAGCTGGGGGAGCGGGAGCTGCCGTACCGGATCGGCGCCGGAGAGCTGCGGGGGCTGATCGGGCGGCCGCACCACGTGCCGGAGTCCGCGCAGGACCCCTCCGAGCGGCGCACCGCCGTGCCCGGCGTGGCCACCGGTCTCGCCGTGACCGGCGCCGGGGGCGACGTCCTGTTCGTCGAGGCCTCGCTGGCCGACCCCGAGACGGGCGCGGCCGGGCTCACGCTGACCGGCCAGCTCGGCGACGTGATGAAGGAGTCGGCGCAGATCGCGCTCAGCTTCCTGCGTTCGCACGGGGCCGAGCTGGAACTCCCGGTCGCGGACCTGAAGGACCGGGGCGTGCACATCCACTTCCCGGCGGGCGCGGTGCCGAAGGACGGCCCGAGTGCGGGCATCACGATGACGACGGCGCTGGCCTCGCTGCTGTCCGGGCGGCAGGTCCGCACGGACGTGGCGATGACCGGGGAGGTCTCGCTGACCGGGCGGGTGCTGCCGATCGGCGGGGTCAAGCAGAAGCTGCTGGCCGCGCACCGGGCCGGGCTGACCACCGTCATCATCCCCAAGCGCAACGAGGCCGACCTGGACGACGTCCCGGCCGAGGTGCTGGAGGGGCTGGAGGTGCACCCGGTGACGGACGTACGCCAGGTGCTGGAGCTGGCCCTCGTCGCCGACGCGGTCCCGGTGACCGTCGCCGCCTGAGGGCGGGCCGCGCCCGAGGGCGGGCCGTGCCCTGCCTTCAGGCCGTGCCCTGCCTTCAGGCCGCGGCCTGAAGGCTTCCGCCCCCAGGTCAGGGCCCGGGATCCCGCTCCGGCGGGGCCCCGGGCCCGCGGCGTACCCGCTGCGAAATACTGGTGCTTCACCCACCACCGAAGGAGCGGGCCGTGCACGGGAGCGAAGACCAGGAGTTCCTTGCCCTGGAGCGGGAACTGTCCGTCCTCCTCCGGCGTGCCCGCGCATCCTCCGGGGAGATGGCCCGCGCCCTGCACCCGGAGCTGGAACCGGCCGCGTACGGCCTCCTGGTACGCCTGGAGGCCGCCGGTCAGCAGCGGGCGACCGAGCTCGCCGCGTACTTCGGGGTCGGCAAGGCCACCATGAGCCGGCAGCTGCGCGCCCTGGAGGTCCTGGGCCTGGTGGCCCGCGAGCCGGACCCGGCGGACGGCCGGGCCTTCCTGGTCGGGCTCACAGAGGAGGGCCGGGAACGCTTCCTGCGCGTCCGCGGCGCCCGCCGCGAGCAGTACATGCGCACGCTCGCCGACTGGGACCGCGGGGAAGTGGCGGAACTGGCCCGGCTGCTGAACCAGTTGAACGCGGGCGCGGAGTAGTCCTCCCGGAGCCGCGGGAGCCGCCGGAGCCGCAAGGGCGGGCCTACAGCTCCGCGTACACCGCGGAAGCGTCGTCGTGCCGTTTGCCCCGCGCGTGCGGCCGGTCCGGGTCCGTCTCCAGGGCGCGCACCCGTCCGATCAGGCCCTGCGCGCCCTCCTTGCGCAGGATCGCCAGGCACTCGGCCCAGTCGCCCTCCCCGAACGTGTCCGTCCACCGGCTCGCCCCGTCCGTGAGCGCAGCCACCGCCCGCACCTCGGCGCGCGGCGTGCGCCCGGTCACCGCCCGGGCCGCCACCGCCGGGTCCGCGGCGGCGGTGAAGAACCCGCCCTCCACGTTGCGCAGCAGGTCCGCCGAGGCCTCCGTGCGCAGCCGTTCGCGCGGGATCCGGTCCAGCCGGTCGTCGAGGACCGCGCTCACCTCGCCCCCGGGCGCCTGGAGGAGGAGTACGGAGTCCGAGAGCACCAGGTGCTCGACGTGGGACTCGTCCCACCGGACCAGGACCACCGTCGCCTGCGGGGTCCGCGTGTGAGAAAGGTCACAGGTGTCCCGATGTGCGTCGGCGGTGGCTCCGATGGCCTCCGCGAGGACCCGGTCCAGGGGCATGTCCCGGCGCGATCCGGACAGTTCGGTCAATCGGCCCCCGAGCCGGGCCGCGAACCACGGCACTCCGTGCGCGCATCCGACGTCGCCCGGCGGCGGCGTGACCCCGTCGAGGGCCACCAGGACCCCGCCGCCCGACGAGGGCACCGCCGCCGACAGCCAGTCCTCGTTGGGGCGTTCCGGGTTTCCGGGGGCCGAGGCGAGATCGATGCGCATGTGGGCATTCTGCCCGCGCGGGGCCCCGTAACGGCGGGACGGCCCGGGAAAAGTACGGACCAATGTGGGGCGGCTGGGGTGGAAAGAGATACTTGCGCCCAGTGGGGTGACCGCCGGTATGTGGGCGGGCATCCTGCCAAAAGCCGCATCGATCTTTCAACCACCCGTCCGAGAGCGTGCGCTGACACCCGGTCGCCGAGTTGGTCGCCAACTCCTCCGTGCTGTTCACTCCTTCGTGTGGCCGGGTGGGCGATGTGCGGCTCTCTTCCCCACTCACTGCGATGGTCTGAGGCGGTACGGCGGTACAGCGCGGCGGTACAACCGGGGCGGGGGCGTTCACTCGTTGACCGGCCGGCACCTCGGCCACACGAGTAGACGAGCACGAGCAGCACACGTAACAGGATTGCGAGCACCGGTGCAGAAGAAGCGGCCTCGGAAGAACGGCACCGTCGCGAACGGCACCGCACCCGACGGCACCGCACCCGACCGACCAGCCACCCAGGGACCGGGCACCGCGACCGCCCCCGCGGGACGCCGCGTCCGCGTGCGCAGCAGGCTGGTCGTCGGCGTCGCCGTGGCCGGGCTCGCCGTCCTCGCTGCCGGGGCGCCCGCCGTCGTCTCCGCCTCGGCGGACCTGAAGGACTCCCAGCACCTGGTCACCCTCGCCGAGCAGAGCCGCCAGACCCTCACCCTCGCCCACCTCCTCGGCGACGAGCGCGACGCCGTCACCGAGTACGTGGCCAAGGGCCGGCCCGGCGGACCCCAGGGCGCGCAGGCCGCCGTCCAGGAGCGCACGGCGGGCACCGACCGGCAGCTCGCCGAGGTCCGGACCGACGCCGGCGAGGAACTCGCCCGCGCCCTCGGCCGGGTCCGCACCGTCCGCACCGAGGTCCTCGAAGGCAAGGGCAGCGCCCTGGCCGCCCACCAGGCCTACTCCGGCCTCATCGCCGAAGTCCTCGCACCGGGCGGCCGGCTCGTCGAACTGACCCCGCCGCGCGCCGAGGACGCCCTCGTCACCACCCGCCCGCTGGCCCCCCTCGGCCAGGCCGTGGAACAGGCCTCCGCCACCCGCGGACTGCTGCTCGCCGCGCTGTCCGTCCCCCGCGGCGAGCAGCCCGCCGGCGCCGCCGCCGTCGACGAGCTCACCGGCGCCGCCCAGCGGGCGCGCGTACGGGAACTGGGCGCCCTCGACGACTTCGCACGGGCCGCCCGGCCCGACGTGCGCCAGACCCTCGCCGCCACCGTCACCGGACCCGAGGTCAAGACGGCCGACGACTACCTCAAGAGGCTCGCCGACCGGCCGACCCTCTCCGGCGCCGACCGCAAGCTCGACCCCGGCACCGTCGGACCGGCCCTGACCGCCCGCGTCGACCGGATGCGCTCGGTCGAGGCCACCCTCTCCGCCCAGCGGGCCACCGCGCTCGCCGCGCTGCGCGACGACGACGTGACCGCGCTGGAGACCGTACTGGCCTTCCTCGGCGTGCTGTTCCTGGTCACCATCGGCGTCTCCACCGCCGTCGCCCGCTCGCTGACCCGCCCGCTGTCCGTGCTGCGGCGCGGCGCGGAGCGGCTGGCGACGCCCGAGGGCTCGGTGGAGCCGGTCCGGTTCACCGGCCGCAACGACGAGTTCGCCGAGGTCGTGCGCCACCTCAACGGCGTACGCGACCAGACGGTCTCCCTGCACACCCGGATCGCCGGACTCGACGCCGACCGGCGCCGCATCATCGGCCGCAACGAGGCCCTCACCACGGGCCGGGAAGCGCTGGAGGACGAACTCGCGCAGCTGCGGGCGGGGCTCGAGGAGCACCGCCGCATCATGTCGACGACCTCCGTGTCGCTGTCCCTGCGGACCCTCGGGCTCGTCGAGCGCCAACTCGCGGTCATCGAGGAGCTGGAGTCCGAGGAACCGGACCCGGAGCGGCTCTCCACCCTGTTCAAGCTCGACCACCTGGCGACCGTCATGCGCCGCCACAACGAGAACCTGCTGGTCCTCGCCGGCCAGGAGCACGGCCACGGGCAGGGCCTGCCGGTGCCGCTGGTCGACGTCATGCGGGCGGCGGTCAGCGAGATCGAGCGCTACGAGCGCGTCGAACTGGGGGTGCTGCCCTCGTACACGCAGGTCGCCGGGCACGCCGCGGACGACATCTCGCACGTGCTCGCGGAACTGCTGGAGAACGCGACGACCTTCTCGCCGCCGGACGCCAAGGTGAAGGTGTCCGGCTGGCTGCTCGACTCCGGCGACGTGGTGCTGTCCGTCGTCGACGAGGGCATCGGGGTCACCGAGGACCGCCTCGCCACGCTCAACGAGCGGCTGGCCACGCCCGACGCGTACGACGAGGAGCCCGAGTCGGAGCACGGCCTGGGCCTCGGCCTGTACGTGGCCGGACGGCTCGCGGCCCGGCACGGAGTGAGCGCGGAGCTGCGCACCCCGCGCCACGGCGGTACCGAGGCCCTGGTCGTCGTACCGGCGTCGCTGCTGCCCGCCACCCCGCCGGTCTCGCCGGTGCACACCCTGGGCACGCCGGGCGCGCCCTCGCTGCACCTGCCCGGGATCGTCGCGGAGGCCAACGAGAACACGCTTCCCTCGCGGGTACGGGGCACGGCCGCTCCCGCCGGCGCACCGGACCCGGAGGCTTCGGCCCGGCCGGAACCGGACGCCGAGCCGGAGCGGGCCCCCGAGCCGGTGCCGGCCCCCGAGCCGGTACTGGCCCCCGAGCCGCTGCCGGTCGCCGAGCCGCTGCCGGTCGCCGAGGTCGCGCCCGAGGCGGAGCCGGCCCACGGGGCCTACCCGGCCGACGACGCGCACCCGGCCGACGGCTCCTGGCCCGAGGCGGAGCCCGCCCACCAGCCGGCCTGGGCCCGTGAGCCGTCGCGCGAGCCCGCGCCGGACACCGAGCCCGAGCCCGCCCACGAGGCGGCGGCGGAGCCCGCCGAGGAACTCCTGGCCAGGGTGGTCCCGGAACCCGCTCCGGCGGCGTTCGCGCCCCCGGCCGGCCAGTTGCCGCCCACCGAGCAGGTGTTCCGGGTCCCGCCGCGCGTGGAGGTGCCGGCCGAGCAGGTGTTCCGCGTCCCGGCCCCCGCCGAGGTGCCCGCCGAGCAGGTGTTCCGGGTCAAGGCTTCGGTCGAGGCCCCCGCCGAGCAGGTGTTCCGCGTTCCGGCGCCGGCCGAGGCACCCGCCGAGGACGCCGGCGAGGAGCTCACCGACAAGGGCCTCCCCAAGCGGACCCCCCGCGTGGTGGCCGCCGGCCGGGGGAACGACGTACCCCCCGAGCCGCGCCGCGTCGACGCCGACGAGCTGCGCCGCCGCCTCGGCGGGTTCTACCGCGGCGCCCAGGACGGGCGGCGCGTCGTGGAGGCGGAGCTCGCCCAGGCCCCGCGGCAGGGCGAACGGCAGGACGCACGGCAGGAACAGGGGCAGACCGACCGGGGGGACACCGCACAGGAGGCACGCACATGACCGCGCCCAGTACGTACGGACTGAGCACCCAGGCCCGCAACCTTCAGTGGCTGCTGACCGACCTCGTCGAGGAGGTCCCCGGGGTCAACTCCGTGGCCGTCGTGTCCTCGGACGGGCTCCTGCTGCTGTCCTCCGACCCGGCGCCCGACACACCCGCGGCCGCCCGCCCCAAGGGCCCGCGCGGCGCGTCCGCCGACCTCGCCACCATCGTGTCCGGACTCGGCTCGCTCACCACGGGCGCCGCCGCCCTGATGGACGGCGGCCCGGTCAAGCAGACGATGGTGGCCATGGAGAACGGCTCCGTGTTCGTCATGTCCATCAGCGACGGCTCGCTCCTCGGAGTGCACGCCACGCCGGACTGCGACATGAGCGTCGTCGCCTACCACATGGCCTTGTTCGTGGGCCGCGCCGGCCACGTCCTGACCCCCGAAGTCCGCAGCGAGCTGCGCCAGTCGATGGAGAACACCCCGTGAGGAGTCCGGCCTCCGACCGGCTGCCGATACGCGGCGCCGACCGCCGCCCCGCCCGTGTGCGCCCGTACTCCCTCACGGGCGGCCGCACCCGTTTCACGCAGGTCCTGCACGTGGAGACCTTCGTCGCCGCCCTCGACACCCGGGCGTCCGAGCCGCAGAGGCCGGACCGGATGCCCGAGATGCCGGCGATCGTCGAGGTCTGCCGCCGCATGCGCACGATCGCCGAGATCGCGGCGCTGCTGAAGCTGCCGCTCGGTGTGGTCCGCGTCCTGGTCAGCGACCTCGCCGACCAGGGAAGGATCCGCGTCTACGGGACCGGGCACGGCACCGGCCGCCCCGACCGCGCGCTGCTCGAAAGGGTGCTCAGTGGGCTCCGCCGTCTTTGAAACCGGTACCGCAGCCGCTCCCGGTGCAGGTGTCCCCGCCCTGGCGGACGAGTCCGTACAGCCCTGGCAGTACGACCGCTCGCGCGCTCCCGTCGCCGTCAAGGTGCTGGTGGCGGGCGGGTTCGGCGTCGGCAAGACCACCTTCGTCGGCTCCGTCTCGGAGATCGTGCCGCTGCGCACCGAGGCGCTGATGACCGAGGCCAGCGTCCCCACCGACGACCTGTCCTCGACGCCGGACAAGCACACCACCACCGTGGCCATGGACTTCGGACGCGTCACGCTCGACGACGACCTCGTCCTCTACGTGTACGGGACCCCCGGCCAGGAGCGCTTCTGGTTCATGTGGGACGACCTGGTGCGCGGCGCCATCGGCGGGATCGTGCTCGCCGACACCCGGCGGCTGCGCGACTGCTTCCCGGCCCTGGACTACTTCGAGAGCTGCGGGCTGCCGTACGCCGTCGCGGTCAACCACTTCGAGGGCTCGCGCTCGTACGAGCCCGAGGACGTGCGGGAGGCGCTGAGCGTTCCGGCCGGCGTACCCGTCGTGATCATGGACGCGCGCAGCCGCGTCACGGTGGTCGAGGCGCTGCTGACCCTGGTCGCGCACGCGCTCGACGCCACCCCGGAGTAGAACCCGCACCCGCACAGACCGAATCGAGAACGTGAGATGCGCAAGATACTCGTCGTCGGCGCCGGCCAGTCCGGCCTCCAGCTCGCCCTCGGACTCCAGTCGAAGGGGTACGAGGTCACGCTCATGTCCAACCGGACGGCGGACGAGATCCGCGCCGGTCGGGTCATGTCCACCCAGTGCATGTTCGACACGGCGCTCCAGCACGAGCGGGACCTCCAGCTGAACTTCTGGGAGCAGCAGGCCCCGAAGATCGAGGGCCTGGGCGTCTCCGTCGCCGCCCCCGACACCTCCCGCGCCGTCGACTGGCTGGGCAGGCTGAAGGGCTTCGCGCAGTCCGTCGACCAGCGCGTGAAGATGGCCGGCTGGCTGGACACCTTCGCGCAGCGCGGCGGCCAGCTGGTCATCCACGGTGCGTCCGTCTCCGACCTGGACTTCTTCGCGCGCACCTACGACCTGGTGCTGGTCGCGGCCGGCAAGGGCGAGCTCGTCTCGCTGTTCGGCCGGGACGCGGCCCGCTCCCCGTACGACGCCCCGCAGCGCGCGCTCGCGGTCAGCTACGTGCACGGGCTCGGTCCGCGCCCCGAGCACCCGGAGACGGAGGCCGTGCGCTGCAACCTCGTCCCGGGGGTCGGCGAGCTGTTCGTCATGCCGACGCTGACCACCTCCGGGCGGGCCGACATCCTGTTCTGGGAGGGCATCCCGGGCGGTCCGCTGGACGTGTTCAACGGCGTGCAGGACCCGGCCGACCACCTGGCGCTGACGCTGGAACTGATGGAGAAGTTCACGCCCTGGGAATACGCCCGGGCGACGAAGGTGGAGCTGACGGACGCGGGCGCCACGCTCGCCGGCCGCTACGCGCCCGTGGTCCGCAACCCGATCGGACGGCTGCCCGGCGGCGGTCTGGTGCTGGGCGTCGCGGACGTGGTCGTGGCCAACGACCCGATCACCGGGCAGGGTTCGAACTCCGCCGCCAAGTGCGCGGCCTCGTACCTCTCGTCGATCCTCATGCACGGGGACAACCCGTTCGACGAGGCGTGGATGAAGGCCACCTTCGACAAGTACTGGTTCACCATCGGCAAGCCGGTCACCCAGTGGACCAACGCCATGCTCGGGGTCCCGCCGGAGCACGTGCTGAACCTGATCGGTGCGGCCGGGCAGCTCCAGCCGGTGGCGAATCGTTTCGCCAACGGCTTCGACAACCCGGCCGACTTCGACGGGTACTTCTACGACCCCGAGGACGCGGCCGACTACCTGGCGGAGGTCGCCGCGGCCTCGCCCCCCTCGGCCCCCTCGGCCGCCTCGGCCACCCCGGCGCCTTCGGCGGAGGCCCCGTCGGACGCCCCGGAGGGGGCCCCGGCCTCCGAGTAACCCGTGTCGTCGCCCGCCGCGGCCGCCTGGGAGTCGGGCAGCCGCGGCGGGGTGAACTCGGGCAGCGGCGCCCCGTCGGGATCGGGCCGTACCGCGCCGAGCAGCGGGTTCGCGGCGATCGGCGAGACCTTGACCCTCGTTCCCGGCCGGGGTGCCTGGATCACCTTGCCGTCGCCGATGTACAGGGCCACGTGCGTGGCGGTCGGGAAGTACACCACCAGATCGCCGGGGCGCAGCTCGTCGAGGGGCACCCGCGGCAGCTGGGCCCACTGCTCCTGACTGGTCCGGGGGATCGTGCGGCCCGCGTGCGCCCAGGCCTGCGAGGTCAGCCCGGAACAGTCGAAGGAGGCCGGCCCCTCGGCGCCCCAGACGTACGGCTTCCCGAGCTGGGCGGTCGCGTACGTGAGGGCCGTGCCCCCGGCCGCCGTGGGGTTACGGGGCTGCGTGCCCAGCTTCCCCGACTCGACGAGCGCCCGCTGCGCGGCGGCCGTGTCCGCGGCTTCGCGGGTGCCGAGCTCGGTGAGCTGGGCGGGGGTGAGGGAGGCGAGCAGCCGCTCGACCTCCTTGAGCCGGCCCGCGGCCTCCTCCTTGCGCTTCTTGGTCTCCTCGGCCAGCTTCTGCTCGGAGTCCAGGGCCTTGCGGGCGGCGGTGGCGAGCGCGTCGGCCTGCTGCTCGCCGCGGGTGAGCCGGTCCAGCGCGGCGGCCCGGCGGGCCCCCTCGCGGTCGGCGAGCCGGCGCTGGTCCAGGACGCCCTGCGGATCCCCGGCGAACAGCATCCGGGCGTACGGGGAGAACCCCCGGGCCCCCCTGTACTGCTCGCGGGCCAGCCGCCCGGCGGTGGCCTGCGCCTCGGTGACCGCCGTACGGGCCCTGCCGAGCTCGGTGCTGAGCCGGCGCTCCTCGCCCTGCCGGGAGGTGAGGGCGGTCTCGGCGGCATTGTAGGCCTCGGTGGCCTGTTCGGCCTGCTGGTAGAGGCCTTGCAGACGGGTGAGCAGCACCCCGACGGACTCCGCTTCGGGGAGCCCCGGCTCGGCCCCCGCACTCGGGACGGGCCCGGCGACGAGGAGTACCGCGGCGATGCAGGCGGCGCGAAGCGGCCGATGTGACATGGGATCACCTCCGAGGCGCCCGATGCTGCCACGCCCGGTATGACAAATCGCCCAACGGTGTCGGCCGGTCGCTCCGGCGTCACCCGGTTGGCGGGGCGGGGGCGTTCGAGGCGTACGAGCCGGGGGCGGGGGCTCCCCTCCCCCGCGCGGGGGAGGGGGCTGGTCCCGCGGAGTGACGCGGTGGCCGGGCCCGTTCGACAGGCTGAAGCACATGACCACCCCCGCTGACGTCCCGGCCCCGGTGACCTCCGCCCCGGTTGCCGTCCCGGCCCCCGCCCCCGCCTCCCGCCGCGTGCGGTGGACCGCCTATGCCGGCGCCTGCTCGCTGATCCCCTACGCCGCGATGAAGGCCTACTGGTCCTTCGGCGGCACCGCGGGCCTCCCCGCCGGAACCACCAGCCTGCTGGACAAGATGAAGGACGCCGACCGGGGGAGGGAAGTGGGCGTGCTCAACCGCGCGTTCCTCTGGTGCTACGAGCACGGCATCGACGTCACGATCGTGCTGGCCGCCCTGGGCACGGTCCTGCTCCTCGGCCTCGTCCGCCCGTGGGGGCGGATCTTCCCGCGCTGGGTGCCGTTGGCCGCCGGGAAGCCGGTCCCGCGCTGGCTCCCGCTGACACCGGCCTGGCCGGCAGCCGGTTTCCTCGCCCCGGTGTTCGGCGTGATCGCCCCGGTCACCGCGGTGCTGACCGCGTTCGGCGCCGCCCACCCGAACACGGGCGGCTTCGCACCCGTCATCTTCCTCGTCGCCTACGGAGGCTTCGGCTCCTACGGTCTCGCCCTGGGCGCGGCGGCCTGGTCCTACCAGCGCAGGACCCGGCCCGGGCGCCCAAGAGCCGCCCGGCGCGCCTTCCGCCGGGTCCCTTGACCGGCCTGCGGCCCGACCGCGCCGGGCGGGCCGAGGAGACGCCCGCCCGAGACGCCCGCGCGAGACGCGGGCCGCCGCCCAGGCCGCAGGGCCGAGACATCCCGGCCGGTTCGCGGCCTCAGTCCCGCAGCAGCCGGGCCTTGGCCGTCGTGAACTCCTGCGGGGTCAGCAGGCCCTCGCGGGCCAGGTCGGCCAGCTGGCGCAGCTCCGCCACCAGGCCGGCCGAGGGGGCGGGCCCCTCGTGCCGGGGTTCGTCCTCCGCGTGGAGCCCCGGAGCCTCCTCCGGCTCCGGCTCCGGTTCGGTGAACTCGGGCTCCTCCGGCTCCGGCTCGGCCTCGTACGGCGGCTCCGTCTCCTCCACGGCCCCCGCCGCCCGGGTCAGCAGGCCCCGCAGCAGCGGGCGGCCGGGGCGGCGCCGGGCCGCGCGGACCGTGACTCCCACCGGTCGGATGAACATCAGGCCGCCCCCGTCCGCTCCGGCGGGATGCGGACCGAGCCGACGATCCGCCCGCCCGCCGACCGTACGGCGATCGCCGCGTCCTCGGCCCACGCGTGCTCGACCAGGAGAAGGAGCGCGCAGCTCCCGCGCTCCAGCAGTTCCGCCGCTTCCCGCACGTCCTCCGGACCGATCAGCTGGGCCGCGTCACGGCCGGTCAGCAGCCCCTGGAGCTCCACGAACTCGTCGAACTCCGCCGCCATGACTTCCCCGGCCGCCGTCTTCGTGGCCACGAGCCCGTCGATCAGCCGGACGACCCCGGCCTTGCGCAGCCCCGTCACCGCCTCGACCGCGGGCACCCGCAGCTGTTCCTCGGGGAAGGCCAGGACGATGAACTCCACAGGTCCCATGGGGCGAGACTCCGTTCCCTGCGTCACTTTCGACCGGTTCTGACGACTCTTCGGCACACTATGACATAAGCGGACATACGGCCCGTCTCCTTGCTACGTTTCCCCGTATGACCGCTCTGACGGCAAAGGTGGCGGAGCCCGTTCCGCCCCCGCCACCCGATGCCCGCGCCCCCAAGCGCCGCGGAGTCGAGCTGTCGCTGCTCGCCGGCGCCGTCCTGATCGCCGTCCTCGGCCACCTCTACGTCGGCCTCGCCACCACCGGCCACGTCCCGCGCCCCGCCGCGCACTACGCCGCCGGCCTCGCCGGAGCCGCGCTCGCCGCCCACCTCGCCGTCCGCCTGTGGGCCCCGTACGCCGATCCGCTCCTGCTCCCGATCGCGGTCCTGCTCAACGGCCTCGGACTCGTGCTCATCCAGCGGCTCGACGCCACCACCCCCGGCCGCCTCACCGCCGGGGAGCAACTGCGCTGGTCGGCCCTCGGGGTGGTGCTCTTCGTGCTGGTCCTCGCGCTGCTCCGGGACCACCGGGTCCTGCAGAAGTACGCGTACCTCTCGGTCGCCGTCGCGCTCGTGCTGATGCTGGTCCCCGTCTTCTTCCCGGCCGTCAACGGGGCGCACATCTGGATCAGGTTCGCCGGACTCTCCTTCCAGCCCGGGGAGTTCGCCAAGATCCTGCTCGCCGTGTTCTTCGCCGCCTACCTCGCCGCGAACCGCACCGCCCTCGCCCTCACCGGCCGCACCCTCTTCTGGAAGCTGAAGCTGCTCCCCGGCCGCGTGCTCGGCCCGATCCTGGCGATCTGGCTGCTCTCCGTCGGCGTGCTCGTCCTGGAGCGCGACCTCGGGACCTCGCTGCTCTTCTTCGGCCTCTTCGTCATCATGCTGTTCACCGCCACCGGCCGGATCGGCTGGATCGCGATCGGACTGCTGCTCGCTGCCGTGGGCGCGTACGCCGTGGGGACGTTCGAACCGCACGTGAACAGCCGCGTGGACGACTGGCTGAATCCTTTCGCCTCCATCGAACGCGGCGAAGGCCCCGGCCAGCTCGCCCAGTCCCTCTTCGCCTTCGGCGCCGGCGGACTCCTCGGCGCCGGCCTCGGCCACGGCCAGTCCTTCCTGATCGGCTTCGCCGCCAAGTCCGACTTCATCCTCGCCACCGCCGGAGAGGAGCTCGGCCTCGCCGGGCTCACCGCCATCCTGCTCCTGTACGGGCTCCTCGTCGCCCGCGGCTTCCGCGCCGGCCTCGCGCTGCGCGACCCCTTCGGCCGCCTCCTCGCCACCGGGCTCGCCTCGATCGTCGCGCTCCAGGTGTTCGTCATCGCCGGCGGCGTCACCGGCCTGATCCCGCTCACCGGCATGGCCATGCCCTTCCTCGCGCAGGGCGGCTCCTCCGTCGTCACCAACTGGATCATCGTCGCCCTGCTCGTCCGGCTCAGCGACAGCGCCCGCAGACCCCGGCCGGCCGAGGAGGCCGCGGCGTGATCCGCTACATCCGCTGGTGCGCGTGGTTCTGCGCCCTGCTCCTCGTCGCCCTGCTGGTCAACGTGGCCCGCGTCCAGGTCTGGGAAGCCGCCGCCTACGGCGCGAACCCGGCCAACAAGCGCCCCGCCATCGAGCGCTACGCCGAACCGCGCGGTGACATCACCGTCGACGGCCGGCCCGTCACCGGCTCCCGCGACAGCCGCCAACTCCTGCGCTACGAGCGCACGTACAAGAACGGCCCGCTGTACGCGCCCGTCACCGGCTTCTCCTCCCAGACGTACGGGACCAGCTTCCTGGAGCGCTCCGAGGACGCGGTCCTCTCCGGCACCGATCCCGGACTCTCCGCCTTCCCGCTCTGGTACGAGCTCTCGCGCGGCCGCCCCGGCGGCGGCAACGCCGTCACCACCATCCGGGCGGACATGCAGCTGGCCGCCTACACCGGGCTCGCCGGCAAACGGGGCGCGGTCGCCGCCGTCGAACCGGCCACGGGCCGGATCCTCGCCCTGGTCAGCAGCCCCTCCTACGATCCGGCGGTGCTCTCCGGTACGGGGCCGAAGGTCAAGGAGGCCTGGGAAAAGCTCAACGCGGACCCCGCCAGGCCGATGCTCAACCGCGCGCTGCGCGAGACGTACCCGCCCGGCTCCACCTTCAAGATCGTGACGGCGGCCGCCGCTCTGGACACGGGCGTGGTCACCGACGTGGACGCGCCGACCCAGACCCCGGACCCCTACCCGCTGCCGGGCACCAGCACCCTGCTCCCGAACGCCGGCACCGGCTGCGCCGACGCCTCCATGGCGGACGCGGTGCAGTGGTCCTGCAACACGGTGATGGCGAAGATCGGCGTACAGGTCGGGCTGCGCGGGATGACGGAGGCGGCGCAGCGGTTCGGGTTCAACGACGACGGGCTGCGCGTACCGGCCTGGGTGTCGCGCTCGAACTTCGACACCGACATGAGTCCGGACCAGCTGGCCCTGTCCTCGATCGGGCAGTTCAACACCACGGCCACGCCCCTGCAGATGGCGATGGTGGCGGCGGCCGTGGCCAACGGCGGCGAGCTCAAGGCCCCGTACCTGGTGGAACGCACCACCCAGGACGACGGCGACCCCGTGCGCCGGGCCGGCCAGCGCAGTCTCGGCCGGGCCATGACCCCGGTGACCGCGATGCGGATGCAGGAGCTGATGGTGAAGGTGGTGGAGAACGGCACGGGGAAGAACGCGGCGATCCCGGGCGCGGTGGTCGGCGGCAAGACCGGCACCGCCCAGCACGGGCTCGGCAACGCCGGCACCCCGTACGCCTGGTTCATCTCCTGGGCCAAGCCGGAGGGCGGCCGGCCGCCGGCCGTCGCGGTGGCGGTCGTCGTGGAGGACGCCTCGGCCGTGCGCGGGGACATCAGCGGCAACGGCGCGGCCGCGCCGATCGCGCGGGCGGTGATGGAGGCGGCTCTGTCCACCCCGTGAAACGGCGTAGGAGCAGGGCGGGTTCCCTGATTACCGTACGGAAATGACCTACGAACTCGCACAGGTGAACATAGCGCGACTCAAATACCCACTGGACTCCCCGGAATTGAAGGACTTCGTCGACGGACTCGACCCGGTCAACGCCGTCGCCGACGCGGCGGAGGGCTTCGTCTGGCGGCTGGAGGGCGAGGGCGGCGACGCCACCGACGTGCCCGTCTTCGACGACGAGTGGATCATCATCAACATGTCGGTGTGGCGGGACGCGGAAACCCTCGACGCGTTCATGTACGCGGGCCGCCACCGCGAGCTGCTGGCCAGGCGCCGCGAGTGGTTCGAGCAGGTCAAGGAGGCCATGGCGGCCCTGTGGTGGGTCCCGGCGGGGGAGCGCCCCACGGTCGCGGACGCCGAGGAGCGCCTGACCCACCTCCGCGAACACGGCCCGACGCCTTACGCGTTCACCTTCCGCCAGCAGTTCCCGCCGGAGCCGGCGGCGTAGGCGGGGCGCTGGGACGGCGGGACGTTCGGGCCGCCCGCCGCTCCGGCCGCCCACCGCTTCAGCCGTCCGCGCCCTCCGCGATGGCCTGCGTCACCTCGGCCACCCGCTCGGCCTCCTCGACCGCGAACCGTTCGCGGTCGAGGGCCTCGGCGATCTCCTCGTCCTGGCTCATCAGCAGGTCCAGGTTGGAGTCGCCCATCTCGAAGACGCCCATGTCCAGGTACGCCTTCTGCAGCCGCTCGCCCCACAGCCCGATGTCCTTCACGCAGGGCACGATCCGGCTGAACAGCAGCCTGCGGAAGAGCGCCAGGAACTCCGACTGCTCGCTGAACTCCTCCGCCTCCTTGCGCGAGATGCCGAAGTTCTCCAGCACCTCCACCCCGCGCAGCCGGTCCCGCATCAGGTAGCAGCCCTCGATCACGAACTCCTCGCGCTCGCGCAGCTCCGCGTCGGATAGCTGTTTGTAGTAGTCGCGCAGCGCCATCCGCCCGAAGGCCACGTGCCGTGCCTCGTCCTGCATCACGTAGGCCAGGATCTGCTTGGGCAGCGGCTTGTTGGTGGTGTCGCGGATCATGCCGAACGCGGCCAGCGCCAGCCCCTCGATGAGCACCTGCATGCCCAGGTACGGCATGTCCCAGCGGGAGTCGCGCAGGGTGTCGCCGAGCAGGCCCTGCAGGTTGTCGTTGATCGGGTAGAGCATCCCGATCTTCTCGTGCAGGAACCGCCCGAATATCTCGGCGTGCCGGGCCTCGTCCATGGTCTGCGTGGCGGAGTAGAACTTCGCGTCCAGGTCCGGCACCGATTCGACGATGCGCGCCGCGCACACCATCGCCCCCTGCTCACCGTGGAGGAACTGGCTGAAGTTCCACGCGGTGTAGTGCCGGCGCAGTTCGCCCTTGTCCCGGTCGGTGAGTTTGGCCCAGTGCCGGGTGCCGTACAGCGGCAGCGCGTCGTCCGGGGTGCCGAGGGGATTGTGCGGATCCACCTCGAGGTCCCAGTCGATGCGCTTGGCGCCGTCCCACTGTTTGTCCTTGCCCTTCTGGTACAGGGCCAGCAGCCGCTCGCGGCCGCCGTCGTACTCCCAGCTGAAACGGGCGTTGCCGGAGGCGGGGACCGGCCAGACGGTCTCGCCCGGATCGTTGGTGTAGAGCTCGTGCGTCGACACTGACGCCCCCTCGTCTCACGTAGCCGTGTACTTCCGTACAGGACTGGACAGTTGGCAGCGTCACACGTTGGTAGACGCGCGGTCAACAAGTCGTGTGCGAGGGATTGACGGTCTTGCTGACAAGCAGTCTCATAAGGAGTGACCGCCGGTAACTCGACGACGAGGTGTCCGAAGCCATGACCACCGTGACCGAACGCGCCGAGCTGCGTGACGCACTCGGCCTGCTCAAGGACCGAGAGCAGATCGCCGAGCGGCTGCTCGAATCCTCGGCGAAGCACTCCTTCGACCCCGACAAGGAGCTCGACTGGGACGCCCCGCCCATCGACGGCAAGTATTACTGGCCGCCCGAGCTGCTCTCCCTCTTCGACACCCCGCTCTGGAAGAAGATGGGCGAGGAGCAGCGCATCGAGCTCTCCCGCCACGAGGCGGCGGCGCTCGGCTCGCTCGGCATCTGGTTCGAGATCATCCTCATGCAGCTGCTGGTCCGGCACGTCTACGACAAGCCCCTGACCAGCAATCACGTCCGGTACGCGCTCACCGAGATCGCCGACGAGTGCCGTCACTCGATGATGTTCGCCCGCATGATCAAGACGGGTGGTGCCCCCGAGTACCCGGTGTCCCGCCTGAACCACAACCTCGCCCGGGTCCTCAAGACCGTCTCCACCACCCCCGGTTCCTTCGCCTGCACCCTCCTAGGCGAGGAGATCCTCGACTGGATGCAGCGCCTGACCTTCCCGGACGAGCGCGTCCAGCCCCTCGTACGCGGAGTCACCCGCATCCACGTCATCGAGGAGGCGCGCCACGTCCGCTACGCCCGCGAGGAACTGCGCCGCCAGATGCTCACCGCCCCGCGCTGGGAGCAGGAACTCACCCGCATCAGCTGCGGCGAGGCCGCCCGCGTCTTCTCGGTCGCCTTCGTGAACCCGCAGGTCTACGACAACATCGGCGTCGACCGGCGCGAGGCGCTCGCCCAGGTCAAGGCCAGCGGGCACCGCAGGGAGGTCATGCAGACCGGAGCCAAGCGGCTCACCGACTTCCTCGACGACATCGGGGTACTGCGCGGGGTCGGGCGCAGGCTCTGGAAGAGCTCGGGCCTGCTGGCCTGAGGCGGGCACGGGGGGCGGGCCCGGGCTTCGGAGGCGGCCCCCGAGCCTTCCCGCCGGAAGACTCCTCCCCTCATGGACATCGGGTGGGGCTACCCTGCGGACATGACAGCCGTACGGGCGTACCGCAGGTTGAGCGTCGAGGAGCGCCGGGCCCAGCTCCTCGACGCGGCCCTGACGCTGTTCGCGCACCGGGCGCCGGAGGAGGTCTCGCTCGACGACGTCGCCGAGGCCGCCGGCGTCTCGCGCCCCCTGGTCTACCGCTACTTCCCCGGCGGCAAGCAGCAGCTCTACGAGGCCGCCCTGCGCTCGGCGGCCGACGTCCTGCGGCTCTGCTTCGCCGAACCCCAGGCCGGACCGCTCACCCAGCGGCTCTCCCGGGCCCTGGACCGCTACCTCGCCTTCGTCGACGAGCACGACGCGGGCTTCTCCGCCCTCCTCCAGGGCGGCAGCGTGGTCGAGACCTCCCGCACCACCGCCACCGTCGACGGCATCCGCCGGGCGGCCGCCGAGGCGATCCTCTTCCACCTCGGCGTACCGGACCCGGGCCCGCGCCTGCGGATGATGGTGCGCACGTGGATCACGGCCGTCGAGGCCGCCTCGCTGATCTGGATCGACGAGGGCAAGCAGCCGGAGACCGACTCGCTCCGGGACTGGCTGGTGGACCAGTTCATCGCCCTCCTCACCGCGACGGCCGCCACCGACCCGGAGACGGCCGCGGCCGCACGTGCCGCGCTCGCGCTCGAATCTGCGGACGGCCCGGTCGGGGTACTGGCCCGCCGGGTGATCCCCGTGGTCTCCGAGGCGGCCCACCTGCTGTGATTTCGGAACTGCTGTGAGACTGGAGGGGTGAGAAGCCAACCCACCCCCTTCGAGGGCGGCCCGATGGACGGCCGGTCCCTCCCGATCCTCCTCGGCCCGACCGGTCACCCGCCCAAGTGGTACGAGATCCCGGTCCCCGATCAGGACGGCGGCGCCCCGACGGTCCTGCTGTACGAGCGGGTCCCCGCGGGGTACTCGAAGCGACTGGGCCTCCAGAAGGGGTGGAAGTACACCTACGTCCCGGACGCCCGCAAACCGAAGCTCCGCTGGCCCTGGACGAAGCCGGTGCCTCCGGCGGTCTGACGGGGGAGGCACCCCGGGCCTCCGCCCCGAACCCATCCCCGGACTCCGTCCGGGCCCCAGCCGTGCGGCACCGCTGCACGGGGGCCAGCCCCCGGACCCCCGCGCCTCAAACGCCGGCGGGCCTGAAAGATCGCCTCCATCGCCGGCGGGGCTGAATTTGGCCGGGGTCGGCCCGCACGA
>NZ_JBSGXB010000069.1:0-27915 GCF_053609185.1 Streptomyces sp. NPDC054956
TTTTTGGTGGGCTGGTTTTTGTTTTTAAGAGACAGCCGTACTCAGGGCGGGGGGACCGTACTCGCCGCGGGGCCGGCCGTCCCCGCGGCGGGGATCAGCGGTTGTCCGGGCGGAGGCGGGCGTCGCGGGCCAGGAGGGCCGCCTGGACCCGGTTGGCGCAGCTCAGTTTGGTCAGCATCCGGCTCACGTACGCCTTGACCGTCCCTTCGACCAGGTGCAGCTTCCTGCCGATCTCCGCGTTGGACGCGCCGGTGCCCACCATGGCGAGGACCTCGCGTTCGCGGCTGGTGAGGTCGGCGATGCGGTCCAGGCGCGGGTCGGCGGGCGCCTCCTCGCCGCTGAGGTAGCGGTCGATGAGGTGCCGGGTGACCTGGGGGGAGACCACGGGCGAGCCGGACGCGATCGTGCGCACGGCCCGGATGAGCTCCTGCGGGGTGCTGTCCTTGAGCAGGAATCCCGCCACCCCCGCCTTCAGCGCACGGGCCACGTACGCGTCCTCGCCGAAGGTGGTGAGCATGACCACGCGGACCGAGGGGGCCCGCTCGGCGATCCGTTCCGCCGCACGCAGTCCGTCGGTGCCCGGCATCTGGATGTCCAGCATCGCCACGTCGACGTGGTGGTGGACGGCGAGCCGTGCCGCCTCGTGCCCGTCCGAGGCCTCGGCGACCACTTCGATGTCCTCGGCGTGCTTGAGGACGAGTCTGATGCCGGCGCGGACGAGTTCTTGGTCGTCGGCGAGCAGAACGCGGATCACGGCAGAAACCTCACGGTGTGTGGTGTCGGTCCGGCCGAGACGACGAACTCCCCGGTCTGCGGCGGCTCGTCCTCCTCCGGGTAGGGAACGAACGCGAGCGTGACGAACTGCAGGGCCATGGCGCTCAGCACGCCGAGCGCGGTCGCCGCCGCCGTGCCCGCCGCCGTAGCCATCCGGTTCCACCGGGTCCCCGCGGCCCCCAGGGCCTCGTGACCGGCGGGCGTGGACGTACTCGCCGCGACGGGGCCCGCGTCCAGGGGGATGTGGGCGAGCACGGCGTATCCCCCGTGGCCGGTGGGTTCTGCGCGCAGGGTTCCGCCGAGCAGGCGGATCCGTTCGTGGAGGCCGACCAGTCCGAGGTCGGTGCCCGGCAGCCGTGGCGCGCGGCCCCCCGTCTCCGGCCCGTTGCGGACCTCTACGCGTACGTGCCCGGCGTCCCCCCGTACGGACACCGTCACGGGCGCCCCGGCCGCGTGCTTGTGCACATTGGTCAGTGCCTCGCGGATCACCCTGTCCACCGCGCGCCGGGCGGCGGGGCTCGCAGCGGTCAGGTCCTGCGCGCTCCAGTCCAGGTCCACGGCGATGCCGGCCGCGCGGGACTGCCCGACCAGGGCGATGACGTGGCCGCGGGTTCCGGTGTCCGGGGTCAAGGACTGCGCGGTGTCCTCCCTCGCCGGCTCTCCGGCGCGCAGCACCCCCAGGACGCCGCGCAGCTCGTCCATCGCCTGCCGCCCCGTACCGTGCACGAGCCGCGCACTGCGGTGGACCTCCGGGTCGCCGTGCTCGGTGGCCATCGCGAGCCCGCCGGAGTGCAGGGCGATGAGGCTCAGCCGGTGACCGAGCAGATCGTGCATCTCTCCCGCGATCCGGGCCCGCTCGCGCGACCTGGCCTGTTCCTCCGCCGAACGGTGCGCGTCCTCCAGGAAGGCGTTGCGCTCCCGCAGGGCCCTGACCAGCCGCTCGCGCTGGCCGGCCAGCGCGCCGGCCAGACCGGGCAGGGCGCCGCACACGATGCCGGTGACGAGCACGACCATCACCTCGTACTCGAGCACGTGCGTCGGCTCCCCCGCCGCGTTCGCCGCGGTGACCGCCAGGGGAGCCGATCCGCACACGGCCAGGAGAAGGACGCGGCTGCGCAGGCCGGACCAGCACAGGCCCGCCGTCCAGGCCACCGCCGCCAGCGCCCCGCCCGTCAGCGGCTCCACCGCGACGAGCAGGGCGGCGCCGGTCAGCGCGACCGCCGGCAGCCGGCGGCGGACGAGCACCGCCACCGCCGCGCCGCCGGCCGTGACGAGGTGGCCCGCCGGTCCGATCGGCGCGCTGCCGGTGCTCCAGCCGCCGGCCCAGTCGGGGAGCGCCAGTACGGCCAGGCCGATGACGGCGATCAGGGCGAGATCGGCGGTCAAGGGGAACAGGCGGTGCCGTGCGCTCTCCTCACGCTCGTCGCGTGCCGGGGCCGGGGCGGAGGTGGTCACTGTCGTGAGGTCAGACGGCCGCGGGAACGGACGGCTGCGACTGGGTGGCGCAGTGGATGCCACCGCCGCCGGCGGCGATGTTGTCGATCCTGACCCGGACCACGTCGCGGGTGGGGTACTTGGCCTGAAGGATCGAGTGGGCCACGCCGTCGGCGTAGCTGTCCCCGAACTGGGGCACGAGGACGGCGCCGTTGGCGGTGTAGTAGTTGGTGTAGCTGGACAGGAAGTCCGCGCCCCTCCCGCGGATGTAGCGCCGGTCGGGTCCGGGAAGTTCGGTGATGGTCAGCCGGCGTCCCTGGGCGTCGGTGGCGCTCTGCAATGCCTTCTTGGTCTCGTTGTAGACCGCGACCCACTTGCTGTCGGTGCCGGGTCCGGGCTGGTCGAGGATGACCTGCCCGGGGGCCGTGAACCTGGCCAGGCAGTCGATGTGGCAGTCGGTGATGTCCTGTCCGGCCAGGCCGGGGACCCAGATGACCTTGTCCACGCCGAGGGCCGACTTGAGCGCCTGCTCCACCTGGTCCTGGGTCTTGCCGGGGTTGCGGTTGCTGTTGACCAGCGAGCTGACCGTGGCGAGCAGGGTTCCCTGGCCGTCCGTCTCCAGCGACCCGCCCTCGCCCACGAACGAGGCCTGGATGCGGTCGACTCCGTACCGGGTGAGGAGGGCCGCGGCCGCGGCCGCGTCGTTGGCGAACGGCTGCTGGTACGAAGTGCCGGTCTTCCCCCAGCCGTTGAAGTTCGTGTCCACTCCGGCGACGGCGCCGGGAGCGACCACGAAGGTGGGGCCGAAGTCCCTGATCCACAGGTCGTCGTTGGGTATTTCGAGGACCTCGATGCCGTGGTAGGCGCCCGCTCCGCAGGCGTACCTGGCGTCCTCGGCCTGCCCGGGCCGGGCCAGCACCACGACCGGCTCGTAGCGGGAGATCACGTCGGCCACCCGCGCGATGTCGTTGCGGACCCCCGTGAGCTGGGGGGACCAGATCGAGGACAGCGCCGGCCAGGCCATGAAGGTCCGGTCGTGGCGGTCGGTCTCCGCGGGCATCCGCAAAGTGGCCCCCGAGGGCCCGGCGGCGGCGCGGGCCACCGAGGGCAGTGCCGACCCGAGCGCCGCGAGCGGCAGAGCGGCGGCGCCGAGCTGGAGCAGCCGACGGCGGGTGGTCATGTGCATGTCCATGGAACTCCCTAGGCGGGGGAACAGGAGGGGGGTGTTCCGCACATACTGGCCCGGACTGAAAATTCAGTCAATATTCTTGGCAATGAAGATCCCCGTCTCCTCAACCGGAACCCGGGAGTTGAAGATCATCCGCCCGGGCCCTGCCCGACCGCGATCAGGCGGGACGGTCCTCGTCGTGCCGCAGGACGGTGCGGACTCCGGCGATGACCACGGCGATCAGACAGAGGGCGATGACGGTCTCGGCCCACAGGAAGGCGAACCAGTCCATCACGCAGCCGATCGGCGGTGTGCCGGGAGCGTTGTTGCGGAATGCCGAGAGGGCGAACAGGGTGGCCGCCATCCAGCCGAGGGCGGCCCAGACCAGGCCCTCACCGCGGGTGATCAGGTACCAGGCCCCCAGGAGCACGGATGCCGCCAGCGCCCACATCACGATCATCATGAAGACCGTGAAGACGATCAGGCTGCCCGACCGGGCCGCCCCCAGCGCCACGCCGGCGGCCTCCTGGTCGGACGGGGCGGGTGTCGCGGAGACCGAGAAGAGGGTTTCGTTGTTGGAGAACAGCAGGCGCACCGGCACCTGCTGGCCGTCCAGCTGAGCCCGGAACCCGATGTCGGTCTTGTAGGTGTCGAACGGGTAGTCGCTGATCGATCCGTCCGTGAGCGCGACCTGCACGTCCCTGATCGCGATCCGCTCGTGCGCCTTGAACTCCAGATCGCCGAGGGTCTGCGCGGAGGTCCGCAGGACGAGACCGGCCACCGGGGCGGTCCCGCCCTCCTCGGCGAGGGTCCCGCGCGGGATGACCCGGACCCGCAGTGCCAGCTCCCTGGCCTTGGCATCGACCTGTTGGACGTCGGCCTGCACGTCCACCCGGTCGGCGGCCCCGGAGCCGACCGTCTGGACCCGGTCGAGCGCCTGTCGCTCGGTGAACTGCAGCCACGACCCCACCGCCACCGCCAGCACGATCAGGACCGCGATGGGAAGCAGGAACGGCAGCAGCGAGGCCACGGGGCGGCCCGGACTGCGGGGTTCCCAGGTGGGGGTCATGGCGACTCCGGCGCTCGACTTCGGGGAGAGGCTTCAGGGCGCGGTCTTGAACTCCGGCGCCCGGAGGCTCTTCAGGCACTCGGTCTTCGCCGCGTCCGGGTTGTCGAAGAACGAGACGGCGATCTCCTGGGCGCACTTCGACGTCGCGAACACCACGTGCGGCTCGTAGGGGATCGTGACGACCGTGGCCTTGCTCAGCGTGCGGGCCACGTACGCCCCGTTGTCCGCACCGGTCTGCGCGTCGAACGCACCCGACAGGGCGAGGGTGGGGATGTCGCTGGTGGTGACGTCCCGGACCGAGCGCGCGGCCGGGGTGACGTTCCAGACGTCGCAGTCACCGCGCAGGAAGGTGAGCAGCGGAGCCTGGGCCTGGACCGAGCTCGGGAACGAGGGGAACTCCTTCCTTCCACCCTGGAGCGCCGCGTCCTTGCTCTCGTACGGCGTCCACGTGCTGCAGAAGATGCCGTAGGTGAGGCCGTGCGAAGTCAGGCCGATGCCCTTGGGGTTGAGCCTCCATCCCGCCCACTGCGTGGCGATCCGCTGCGGGTTGCCGTTGGCCAGCTCGTCGATGGAGAGCGGTACGGCCTCGGCCGTGTGGGTGGCGGAGGTCAGCCAGTTGACCAGGGTTCCGCCGTCGATCACGACCTTCACCGGCTCCTTGCTGAAGGGGAGCGTGACGTTCGTGGTGACCGGCTTGGCCTCCAGGTCCTGGACGAGCTTCTCGAAGGTGCCGGACAGGTTCGGATAACGCTTGTTGCAGGCCGGCTGGTCCGCGCAGGCCTTGAACAGGCCCTGGACGCCCTGCCGGAAGCTGCTCCAGGTCTGCGCCGAACCGGAGTCGGACGGCGGCAGGATGCCGTCGATGCCTACCGAGCGGAGACCCTCGGGGTGCAGCCGCATGGAGACCAGCGCCAGGTGGGTGCCGTAGGAGATGCCGTACAGGTTCCACTCCTTGACGCCCAGCGTGGTGCGCAGGTCGTTGTAGTCGGCGGCGCTCTCGGTGTCGTTGTAGGCACTGAGGTCGGCTCCGCGGCCCGCCAGTTCGTCGCGGCAGGCCTTCGTGGCATCGACGTGCAGGCGCTCGGTGGAGGGAGCGTCGTAGACGAGGCCGATCACCTCTCCGTTGAACCTGTCCACATTGGGGCACAGGAGCGCCGGGTCGGCCGAGTACGTACCGCGCTGGGACATGAGGATCACGTCGCGATCGCGGTTGAGGCCGCCGTCGATCGCCATCTTCGCCTCGCCCACCGCGTCGTCTCCCGGTCCGCCCGCGAGCCACACGATGGGATCGGATTTCGGTGCGGCGGCCGCGGCGGGCACGATCGCGACACCGAGTTCGATCGTTCTGCTGCCGGACTTGGCACGGTTCTCGGGCACGGTGAGCGTTCCGCAGCGGGCGTCCTTCAGTTCCGCGATCGGTTCCGCGGTCCTGGGGCAGGCACCCGGCTCGTAGCGGGCGTCGCCCACCGTCCGGGCCACCGTTCCGATCGGCCCGTCGTCGGCGCGGGCCCGCGCCTGGGCCGGCGCCGTGAGCAGGCCGGTGACGAGGAGGCCGGTGGCCATGCCGGCCGACGTGGCCAGCAGTCGTCGTGGGGTGCGCCGACGACGGGGCGCTCGGTCGAGAGTCATCTGCCCTCCCGCTACTTCGGGGTGATCGTGAACGGTGCGGGCTCGAGTCCGTCCACGCAACGGGTGTCGGGCGCGGTCGGGTGAGCGAGGAAGGAGGCCAGCACGCTCTGCGCGCACGGCGACTGCGGGACCACCCAGTGGCCGATTCCGGGGATGTGCACGGAGGTCGAGTTGGACAGGTTGCGGCTCACGTCCTTGGCCCAACTCAGCCCGGTCTTCACGTCGAACGTGCCGGAGACGACGAGTGCCGGTACCGAACTGACCGTGGCCACGCGCTGTTCGGACGCACGGTCCGGGACGTTCCAGATCCCGCACACCGGGTACTGGAAGGGCAGTTGCGGCACCTCGGCCAGGACGGTGTCCGGCCATCCGGGGAAGGCCTTCCGGCCCGCCTTCAGCACGTCGGGTTCCGACGCCCCCGGCGCCCACTCGCTGCACGCGACCGAGTTCGTCAGGCCGTGGGCGTACTCGCCGGTCTTCGGCACCGATCCGCCCGCCCGGGCCTGGGCGAAGCGCTCCGGGTTTCCGTCGGCGAGTTCGTAGAGCGCTGCCGGCATGTCCTTGGGCCTGGGGGTGAAAGCCACGATCAGGTTCAGCAGCGCACCGCCGTCGAGGACGGTCTTCACCTCCTTTCCGCCGCTCGGCAGCGTGACGTTCAGGGTCAGGGGCTGCGCCTCCAGCTTGCGCACCTGCTCCGTCAGCGTCCGGGAGAGGTCCGGGTACCGGCTCTTGCAGGCGGGCTGCGCCGCGCACGCGTCGAAGATGTACTTGATCCCCTCAGCGGCGCTCTTCCATCCCCAGGGCAGGATCACGTCCTTGGGAGGGGTGATCGAGTCGATCGCCACCGCGCGGATTCCCTCGGGGTGCAGGCGCAGGTACGTGAGGGCCAGGTTGCTGCCGTAGGAGTACCCGTAGACGTTCCACTGCGGGAGCTTCAGAGCCTGACGCAGTTCGGCGAAGTCGGCCGCGTTCTCGGTGGTGTTGTAGGCGCTCAGGTCGACGCCGTCGGCCGTCAGGCGGTCCCGGCACTCCTTCACCGCCTTGAGCATGAGCCGTTCCGCCTCCTGCGAGTCATAACCCAGGCCCACGGACACCGCGTTGAACCGGTCGATCTCCGGACAGGCCAGGTTCGGCCGGTCGTAGAGATTGCCGCGCTGCGCCATGACGATCAGTTCGCGGTCCTTGTTCAGGCCGGAGTCGACGAGGAACGGGATGTCGTCGATCGTGTCGGCACCGGGGCCGCCCGCCATGAACACCACGGGATCCGGAGCGGGTTTGGCGGAGGCGGCCGGGATCCGCGCCACGGCCAGCTTGATGGTCCGGCCGTCGGGGCGGGAGCGGTTCTCGGGGACCTCGAGGAATCCGCACTTCGCGTCGCTCAGCGCCTCGATCGGCTCGGGCGGCTTCGGACAGGGACCCGGTACGAACCGCGACGGGGTTGCCGGATCCGGCCCGGCAAGCTGGGCGAGCCGGGACGCTGCGCCGCTGGGTGTGGAGCCGATCACTGCCAGGCAGACCAGGGCGGCCGCGGCAGACATCGCGTGGATCCTGTGCTTTGGCATGCTCTCGTTCCTCTGCCGACACAGGCGGCGACCCTGCTGGGCCAGGCCGCAGCGGTTTGGGCGGAACGCACAGTTCCACGCTACTCGGCTGCGCCTGCGCGCGCTCGCGCAGGCCCAGCCGAGTAGCGTGGATTACGTGCGTTCCGCCCAAACCGCCGGGTAGAGCAAGAAGGTGGTGTCCGTGAACCGGATGGTGTCGTTGTGCGCCACCGGGGGGGCCGCGGTCATGGTCGTACTGGCCGGTATCTCCATCCCGCAGGCACACGCGGCCGATGACGACCGCGAGAAGCACAGTGCGGATGTCCTCGAGGAGCTGGCGCCCTCGGCCGACGGCCCGGGCTGTTCGGCGGCGGTCGGCGAGCGGGGAAACATCGTCCGGGAGACGGGGAAAGGGAAGGCCGATCTGACGACGGGACGCGCCATCACCCCGAAGACGGTCTTCGACATGGCGTCCAGCTCCAAGCAATTCACCGCGGACGCCGTCCTTTTGCTGGCCGGTCGTCACCAACTCGCGCTGGACGACCCCCTGTCGAAATTCCTGGACGACCCGCCCGCCTGGACGCGGGAGGTCACCCTGGGCGACCTGATGCGTCATACCAGCGGCATTCTCGACTATCAGGATCTACTGGAGGCCAAGGGCATCAAGGTGACGGATCCGGCCGGCCGGCAGGAAGCGATCGCGGCCGTCCTCGCCTGCGCATGACCCTTTCCCCGGCGGTTGACGTGCCCGGGAAGGACAAGTCGTACGACGCCAAGGACGGCTCCTTCACTCCCCGTTCCTCCCCCTGGAAACAGTACGGAGACGGGTCCGTCCAGAGTGCCCCCGGGGAATTCGTCCGCTGGGCCGACCATTACCGCACCGGCCGCATCGGTGGACCGGAACTGCTCACCGGGGTCACGGCGGGAGCCGTGAGTGTGGGTGACGTCCTGCGCGCGCGTGGAATCGAAGAAGGGCGGTACGGGGCCGGAATCCTCCTCCCCGACAAGAGCCTGGTTCACCGCGGCGACCGGGAAGGGTTCCACAGCACCTTCGAGGTGAGCCCGGACCGCAACACCGCGGTCACCGTCGTCTGCAATGTGGATTCACCCGATCATTTCCGCGCGGCAAACCAGTTGCTGGACATCTGGACGAAGTAACACCCGCCCCGATGACCTCGTTGGCTTGATCCTGTGGTTGATGCGCCGCGCATGTAGGGGAGTTGACGAACAGTCAGCATGGAGCACGCTTGTGGGCGTCCGAGAGGCGACCGCGCGACTCGACGTGTACATGACGGTCGATTCCGGGGCATGGACGGCCCTTGACGGTGTGTGGGTGTTGTGCGAATCTCTCGACAGGTCTGGACCAATTGTTCTTCTTCGGGCGGGGGCCCGAGTTTCCGGACGCCTCGGGGGGTACTGCGGCGTCCGGCGGTCCTGACCGCTCACGGCCGTCGGCCGGTCCTCGGGGGTGGGCCGGACCCCACACGATGGCCGGATCCGTCGCCTGACCAGCCTGCCGCAGCCTGCCGTTGACGTCCGCAGCCCGGACGCGCGGCAGCCCGCGCCCACTGCCGCGCCCGCACGCTCACCCCGTGCCGTTCTTCCACTCCGCTCCGACGTCCTAAGTGAGCCGCCCATGTCCGAAGTCCTCACCATGCCCGAGCGCACCCCCGCCTCACCGTCCCAGCAGGGCGTCTGGCTGACCGATCGGCTGGGCGTGGCCCGCGAGGCGTTCCACATGCCGGTACGCATCTCCTTCGACCGGATCGACACGCCGGCGCTGGTCCGCGCGGTGGACGCCGTGACCAGGCGTCATCCCGCCCTCGCCGCGCGGCTGGTGGAGCGTGACGGGCAGGTCTGGCAGGAACCCGCAGTGCGGCGGCCCGAACTGGTGCGACGCGAAGCACCTGCGGACGAAGCCGAGTTGGAGAAGCTGCTGGAGGAGGAAGCGGCGCGTCCCTTCGTCCTGGAGACCGGCCCGCTCAGCCGCTTCACCCTGCACAGCCGCGCCGACGGGAGCGCCGAACTCCTGGTCACGGCACACCACTCGGTCTTCGACGGCAATTCCAAGGACGTCCTGACCCGGGACCTGGCAGCCGCCTACGGCTCGGCGTCCCTGCCGGCGCCCGTGGCCACTGATTCGGCTGCACCCGCCGCACAGGCCGCACCGGCGGCGGCACCGGGCCTGGTACGGAGGGCCGCCGAGTGGTACGGGCCGCGTTGGGCCGCCGCCACCGAACCGGTACTCCCGGGCGGGCCGCGCACCCCGACCACCACCGGGGCCGGCGAGGCGGTCGAGTGGCGCCTCGACGGCGCCGCGGCTGGCGAGTTGGCCGCCGCTGCCGCCCGCTCCGGTACCACGGTCTTCGAGTTCCTGCTCGCGGCCCTGCACGGGCTGCTGCGCCGCTACGGCGGCGAAGCCGTACCGGTGTCCGTCCCGCTCTCCACCCGGACACCCGAACTGGCCGGGGAAATAGGGCTGTTCGTCAACGAGCTGCCGGTCCACGCGCCCGCGGCCGAGGCCTCGCAGACCTTCACCGCCTTCGCCGCCGCGGTCCGGGCCGAGCTGCGGGCCGGCTACCCGTACCGCAGCGTGCCCTTCGGCACCGCCGTCACCGGACTGGGCCCCCGCGTCGGCCTGACCGCGGTCTCGCTCGGCTACCGCCGGCGCGGCCCGGACCCGGAGTTCGCCGGCACCGGCGCCCGGATCGCCTGGGCCGTGCACAACCGCACCGCCCGCAACACCCTCCACCTCCAGGCCGTCGAGGCCCCCGACGGCCCCGGCACCCCGGGCGGAGTCATCGACTTCAGCCTCCAGTACGACCCGGCCGCGCTCGCCCCGGACGCCGCCCGCCGGATCGCCGGGCACTACGGCACCCTGCTCGCCGGCGCCGTCGCCGCGCCCGGCACACCGCTCTCGGACCTGCCGCTGCTGGACGCCGCCGAACTGCGGGCCGTCACCATCGCACCGAACGGCACCGACCGGCCCTATCCGGCCGACCGGACCGTGCTCGACCTGGTCCGCGCCCGGGCCGCCGCCACCCCCGGGGCGATCGCGGTCAGCGCTTCCGGCCGCCACCTCACCTACCGCGAACTGATCACCCGTACCGACGAGTTGGCCTCGGCACTGCGCGCCGGCGGCGTCCGGCCCGGTGACCTGGTCGCCCTCCACCTCGACCGCACCGCCGACCTGCCCGCCGCGCTGCTCGCCGTACTCGCCACCGGCGCGGCGTACCTGCCGCTGGACCCGGGCTATCCGGCCGAGCGACTCGCCCTCGTGCTGCGCGACTCCGGAGCCGTTCTGGTGCTCGCCGACCGCGACCCCGCGCCCGCTGTCGCCGCTGCCGCCCCCGCGGTCCTGCGGCTCCCGGCGGCGTCGGAGCTGGGCCCGGCCGAGGCTGCCCCCGTGGCCGGCCCCGACGACGCCCCGGGGCCCGACGAAGTGGCGTACGTCCTCTACACCTCCGGCTCCACGGGCCGCCCCAAGGGCGTCGCGGTCGGCCACCGGGCGCTGGTCAACCTGCTCACCTCCTTCGCCGACCGGCTCGACTCCGGCCCCGGGCACGTCTGGCTCGGCTTGACCTCGCTCTCGTTCGACATCTCCGCGCTGGAGCTCTACCTGCCGCTGATCACCGGCGGCCGCCTGGTCCTGGCCCCGGACGGACTCGCCGTCGACGGCCCCGGCCTGCTCGCGCTGATCGGCGGCGAGGGCGTCACCCACGTCCAGGCCACCCCGTCCGGATGGCGGGTGATGCTCACGGCGGGGACCGGTGATGATGCCGGCGCGCTCGGCGCCGTCACCGGTCTGGCCGGCGGCGAGGCGTTGCCGCTGCCGCTCGCCCGTGAACTGCGGGCGCGTACCGCCCGGTTGTTCAATGTGTACGGGCCCACCGAAACCACGATCTGGTCCACCTGCGCCGAACTCCCCGCCGAGCCCCAGCAGGTCGGGATCGGCCGTCCGATCGCCAACACCCAGGCCTACATCGTCGACGAGCAGCTGAACCCCACCCCGCTCGGCATCCCCGGGGAGCTGCTGATCGGCGGGGACGGCGTCGCCCACGGCTACCTCGGCCGGCCCGAACTCACTGCCGACCGCTTCGTGCCGAACCCCTTCGGCCCGCCCGGCACCCGGCTCTACCGCACCGGGGACCGTGCCGCCTGGACACCCGACGGGGAACTCGAGTTCCTCGGCCGGATCGACGACCAGGTCAAGATCCGCGGCCACCGGATCGAACTCGGCGAGATCGAGTCCGCCCTGCTGGAGCACCCTGCCCTCGCCCAGGCCGCCGTCGCCGTCCGCACCGAGGAGGACGGCGAGCCCTTCCTGGCCGGCTACCTGGTACCGGCCGCCGGCACCCGCTCCCCCTCCCCCGCAGACCTGCGCGACCACCTGATGCGCACGCTGCCGGCCGCGATGGTGCCGCAGCGCTGGCTCACCGTGGAGCGGCTGCCGCTCACCCCGAACGGCAAGCTGGACCGGCGGGCCCTGCCGGTACCGCCGCGCGAGGCTCCTGCGCAGCGGGCCGGCGATGCCACCGATTCCGGTCGGTCCGTCGAGTCCGGTGACTCCGCCGACTCCGCCGACTCGACGATCCGGACGGTCCGCCGGATCTGGGCCGAGGTGCTGAACCTGCCCGATGTCGGCCCCGAGGACGACTTGTTCGACCTCGGCGGGCATTCGCTGACGGTGATCCAGATCGCCGCCCGGATCCGCGACGCGCTCGGCGTGGAACTGGACTTCGACGTCTTCTTCGACGTCCCGACCCCGGCCGGCATCGCCGCCGCGGTCCGCGCACGCCAGTAGGCCCTGCACCCGGTACCCCCGGGCGCGGGCCGCTCGCCCGTGCCCGGCCCCGCCGCGTCCGCACCCTCCGACTCCCCTGCCGCACGCCCGAACAGGAACCCGATGACGGATACCCAGGACCTGCCCACCGACTGGTCCGCAGCCAAACGTGCCCTGCTCAGCCAGCGGCTGCGCGGGGCCGCGGCCCCCGCCCGGGTGGTGGACCCCCGCCCGGCGGACACCGCACCGCCGCTCTCCAGCGGTCAGGAGCGGCTCTGGTTCATGGACCAGTTCGCGCCCGGATCCACCGCCTACACGCTGGCGCCGGCCCGCCGGCTCCGCGGCCCCTTCGACCGCGCCGCGCTGGACGCCGCGCTGACCGATCTGGTGGCCCGGCACGAGAGCCTGCGGATGACCTTCCGCACCACCGAGGCCGGTACCGCCGAGGTCCGGGTCGCCGAGCCCTCGCTCTTCGCCGCCCGGCATCTGGACGCCAGTGCGGACGCGGACCCGGAGGCGCGCGCCGCCGCCGAACTCGGCGCGCTGATCGCCGAACCCTTCGACCTCCAGACCGGCCCGCTGCTGCGCGCCCTGGTGGTCCGGATCGCCGAGGACGACCACGTGCTCGCCCTGGTGATGCACCACATCATCTGCGACGGCTGGTCGATCGACCTGCTCAACCGTGAGCTCGACCTCCGCTACGCCCACCACGCCCACGGAGCATCGGGGGAACTCCCCTCCCTCCCCGTCCAGTTCGGTGACTACGCGGCCTGGCAGCGGGACCGGCTGGCGAACGGGCAGCTCGCCACCTCGCGCGAGCACTGGCGCGTCGCGCTCGAGGGCGTACCGGCCCTGGAACTGCCCTCCGACCGGCCCCGCCCACCGCTGTTCACCTTCGACGGGGCCGCGACCGAGTTCCGCTGGAGCGCCGAACTGTCCCGCCGGATCGGCGAGGTGGCGCAGGCCCACGGTGCCTCCACGTACATGGTGCTGATGGCCTCGTTCCAGGCACTGCTGGGCCGGCACGCCGGCCAGCGCGACTTCGCCGTCGGTTCCGCCGTCGCCGGCCGTCTCCATCGTGAACTCGAAGGCGTGGTGGGTGCGTTCGTCAACATGCTGCCGATCCGCGCCCGGCTCTGCCCCGACCTCGACTTCGGCCGGCTGATCAGCCGGGTCCGCGAGACCACGCTCGACGCGTACGCGCACCAGGAGGTGCCGTTCGAGCAGATCGTCAACGATCTCGCGGTGGACCGCGACGTCAGCCGCGCCGCCGTCTTCCAGACCACCTTCGCCTTCCAGAACTACGGCGACCGTGCCGCCACCCCCACCGCGGGCCTGGACTTCGAGGGCTTCGGCTACGAAGCCACCACCACCCACACCGATCTCGCCCTCTACATGCGCGAGGAGCCGGACGGCGGTCTCTACGGTCTGCTCACCTACCGCACCGACCTCTTCGACGCCGGCACCGTCGAGCGCCTCGCCGAGCGGTTCGAGCTGCTGACCGCGGCCGGCGTGGCCGACCCCTCGCTGCCGGTCGACCGGCTCCCGCTGCTCGGCGCCGCCGAGCGGACGGCCGTACTGGAGACCTGGGCCGTCGGTCCCGCACTGCCGGACGGCGGTCCCGCCACCCTCACCCGGGCGCTGGCCGAGACGGCGGCCCGGACGCCCGAGGCCCCGGCGCTGGTGTTCGAGGACCGCACGCTGACCTACGGCGACCTCGACCGCCGCGCCAACGCCATGGCCCGGCGGCTGAGGGCGCTGGGCGTGGGCGCGGACGACCGGGTGGCCGTCTGCCTGGAGCAGTCCGCCGGGCTGGCGGTCGCCCTGGTCGCCGTCCTCAAGGCCGGCGGCGGCTACCTGCCGCTCGACCCCGAGCAGCCCCCCGCCCGGCTCGCCCACCTGGTCGCCGACGCGGGAGCCAGGGTCCTGATCACCGACGCCGTGCTGCGGCCCCGGTTCGGCGACCACCCGGCGGTCGACCTGCTGACCGGCGAGGGTGGTACCGAGAACGCGGCGGAGTGGGACGGGGCTCCGCTGGAAGAGGTCTCCGGCGCCGGCCACCTGGCGTACGTGATCTACACCTCGGGCTCCACCGGCACGCCCAAGGGCGTCGCGGTGCAGCACCGCCAGGTCCTCAACTACCTCGCGGGCGCGGGCGATCGGCTGCGGATCGAGCCCGGTTCCTCCTTCGGGCTGCTGCAGTCGCTCTCCTTCGACTTCAGCATCACCATGCTCTACCTGGCGCTCACGACCGGTGGCCGGGTACACCTGCTGCCGCGCCGGATCGCGGGCGTGGAACTGGCCGCCGAGATCGAGCGGGCCGGCATCGACTACCTGAAGATGACGCCCTCCCACCTGTCCGCGCTGACCGCCGACGCACCTCTCGAGCAGCTGCTGCCCCGCCGGGCGCTGGTCCTCGGCGGCGAGGCCAGCGGCTGGTCCTGGGCGGCGGGCATCGCCGCGCTGGGCCGGTGCGCGGTGTTCAACCACTACGGGCCGACCGAGGCGACGGTCGGAATCACCGTCCACGAGGTCACCACCGAGGGACTGGACGCGCCGGGCAGCACCCCGATCGGCGGCCCGCTGGCCGGCGCGCGCTGCTACGTACTGGACGAGGACCGCAACCCCGTCCCGCCGGGCGTCACCGGGGAGTTGTACCTGGGCGGGGACCGGCTGGCCCGTGGCTACCTGGGGCGACCGGACCTGACCGCCGAGCGGTTCCTGCCCGACCCGTACGCCGACCCGCACTCCCACCCGTACGCCGATCGGGGTGCCCCGGGGACCGGCGGCCCGCGGATGTACCGCACCGGCGACCTGGCACGCTGGCGCGCCGACGGGGCGCTGGAGTACCTCGGCCGCGGCGACGACCAGATCAAGGTCCGCGGCTACCGGGTCGAGCCCGGCGAGATCGAGGCGGCGCTGACCGCCCTGCCCGGCATCACCCAGGCGGTGGTCCTGGCCCGCGGCGAGGGCGTCAAGCAGAACCTCGTCGCCTACCTGGAGCGCCCCGCCGGCGGCGAACCGCCCACCGCCGCCGAACTGCGCGCCGCCCTGGGCGAGGTCCTGCCGGACTACATGGTCCCGGCCCGCTACGTGGTGCTGGAGCGGCTGCCGCTGCTCGCCCACGGCAAGGTCGACCGCAAGGCGCTGCCCGAGCCCGTGGACGGCCCGGCCGCCGGGTCCCACGTCGCCCCTGAGGGCGGAACCGAGCAGGTGATCGCCGCCCTGTGGGCGGATCTCCTGGACCTCCCCCGCGTCGGCGCGCTGGACGACTTCTTCGAGCTCGGCGGCCACTCCCTGCTCGCCACCCAGCTGGTCGCCCGGATGCGGCGTGCCTTCCCCGACCTGGCCACGCCGGTCGGCGTGATGGACCTCTTCAAGCATCCGACGGTCCGCCGGCTCGCCGGACTGGTCGCCACCCCCGAGGCCGACCGGGGCCCGCGCCGGCTGCTGCACCAACTCACCCCCGAACGCCGCGAGGTGGCCGCCAGTGTGGTCTGCGCCCCCTACGGCGGCGGCAGCGCACTGATCTACAAGCCGCTCGCCGACGCCATGCCGGCGGACTGGGCCCTGCACTCCATCGCCGTCCCCGGCCACGAGCTGGGCGAGGAGGCGCTGGACGTCGACGAGGTCGCCCGGCTCTGCGCCGAGGAGATCGTCGCCAACGTCGCCGGACCGCTGGTGCTCTACGGGCACTGCGGGGTCGGCGTCCGGCTGACCGTGGAGATCGCCCGGCGGGTGGAGGCGGCCGGCCGGGAGATCGACGCCGTCCACCTCGGCGGCATCTTCCCGTTCGCCCGCCCGAAGGGCCGGGGCGCCGCGCTGGCCGAGCGCTTCGCCGAGCTGTCCGCCCGTCTGCGCAGCGATCAGGGCATGATCAACGCCCTGGCCGCGGCCGGCCTGGACGTGGACGAGGTCGACGAGGACCAGCTGCGGCTGATCGTCCACAACCGCCGGGTCGGCACCAAGGGCGCGGAGCGCTACTTCGGCGAGCTGTACGAGAGCGAGGGCGGCACCCTCGCGGCGCCGGTGATCGCCGTCTGCGGCGACCGGGATCCGGCGACCGAGTTCTACGAGGAGCGGTTCCGCGAGTGGCACCGGATCGCCGGGACCGCCGCCGTGGTGGTCCTCGACGAGGCCGGGCACTTCTACCTCAAGTACCGCGCCGGGGAGTTGGCCGACATCCTGACCGGGGTGCACCGCTCGATCGCCGCCGGCGAGGAGGCGCGCCACGAACGCACCGCCGACGCAACCTGGTGGCTGGCGGGCCTGTCCCGCGACGCCGCCGGGACGGAACCGGGGCTGGACATCGGAGACGATCCCGGGGCGGAACCCGGCCGGCCGGGGAAGCCGGAGCGGTCCGGGGCGCCGGAGCGGTCCGGGACACCGGGCAAGCCGAAGTCCCGGAAGGCCCGAGGGCGCCGCCCCGTCCGCCCGACCATGCGCCGCTTCCTGGCCATCGCCACCGGCCAGCAGCTCTCGATGATCGGCTCGGCGCTCACCGAGTTCGCCCTGCCGATCTGGATGTACCTGCAGACGGGATCGCTGTTCCAACTCGGCCTGCTCGCCGCCTTCGGCCTCGTGCCCGGCATCGTGGTCGCCCCGCTGGCCGGCGCCATCGTCGACCGCGGCGACCGCCGCCGGGTGATGCTGTGCGGAGACGTCGCGGCCGGCCTGACCCAGGCGGCCCTCCTGGCCCTCCACCTCAGTGGCTCCCTGGAGATCTGGCACTGCTACGTGATGATCTCCCTGCTCTCCGCCGCGCTCGCCTTCCAGCGCGTCGCCTGGGGGTCGGCGGTACCGCAGCTGGTGCCCAAGCGCTTCCTCGGCCGCGCCAACGGCGTGGTCCAAATGGCGCTCGGACTCGCCCAGTTCCTCGTTCCGCTGATCGCGGTCGGCATCCTGAACGTGATCGGCCTCGGCGGCATCCTGGCCTTCGACGTCGCCAGCTATCTGATCGCCACCGGCGTCACCCTGGCGGTGCGCTTCCCCGACGTGATGGCCGCCACCCGCCGCGAGAGCGTCGGCACCGAGATCCGCGCCGGTTTCCAACGGGCCCTGGGCAGCCGTCACTTCAGGGCCATGCTGTTCTGGTTCGCGGTGCTGAACATCTTCCTCTCGCCGCTCTTCCTGCTCGTGACCCCGCTGGTGCTCTCCTTCTCCTCGACCGCCGCGGCCGGCTGGGTCTCCACCGCGGCCGGCCTGGGCGCCGTCCTCGGCGGTCTGACCCTGCTGGTCTGGGGAGGTCCGCGCCGGATGCGCCTGCGCGGCGTCCTGTTCGCCACCCTCGGTCTCGCCGCCGCCTGCGTCGTCACCGGCCTGCGGCCCTCGGTGACCGTGGTCGCCGCCGGCGCGTTCGGCATGACCTACGGGCTGGCGCTGCTCAACGGCATCTACGCCACGGTCATCCAGACCAAGGTGCCGATGCGCTTCCACGGCCGGGTGATCGCGGTGAACACCATGGTCGCCTGGTCCACCCTGCCGATCGGCTTCGCCCTGGTCGCCCCGGCCGGCCCCGAACTGCTCCAGCCCCTGATGGACGAGGGCGGCGCGCTGGCCTCCAGCGTCGGCGCGCTGATCGGCACCGGCGACGGACGCGGCATCGGCCTGCTCTACCTGGTGTTCGGCCTCGCCATGGCCGCACTGGTCCTCATCAGCCTCTGCATTCCCGTCCTGGCCCGGTTCGACCGGGAAGTCCCGGACGCCGAGTCCGACGACCTGATCGGCCTGGAGACCCTGCGGGCCCGCGCGAAGAGCGAGACGAACACATGACCACCTCCCCCGCCCCGATCGCCCGCCATCCGCTGACCGACGAGCAGCGCCGCCTCTGGTTCCTCCAGCAACTGAACCCTCAGGACTCCGGGTTCAACATGTACCTGAACCGGCGCTGGAGCGGTCCGATCGACCCGCGGGCGCTGAGCGCGGCGCTCACCCGGCTCACCGCGCGGCACGAGGTCCTGCGCACCCGGTTCGCCCTGGACGGCGAGCAGCCCGTCCAACTCGTGGAGCCCGTCCGGGATATCGAGCTCACCCTGGTCCCGATACCGGACGCCGCGGAGGAGGCTTTCACCGCGGCCTGCGCGCCCTTCGCCAACGCCCCCTTCGACCTGGCCGAACGCCCGCCGCTGCGGGCCGTCCTGGTCAGCGCCGGCGAGCACGAGCACGCCCTGAGCGTGGTGGTCCACCACATCGTCTCCGACGGCTGGTCGTTCACCGTGCTCTGGCGCGAACTGCTCGCGCTGTACCGCGAGGAGATCGGCGAGGGACCGGCCGATCTGCCCGAACTCAAGCTCCAGTACGGGGACTTCGCGCGTGCCGAGCGGACCAGGCTGGACGGCGGCGCGGCCGAGGAGGCGGTCCGGCACTGGAGCGGACGCCTGGCCGGCGTGGGCGCCCTGCGGATGCCGCTGGACCGCCCCAGGCCCGCCGAGCCCACCCACCGGGCCGGCTTCGCCGACCTCGCCCTCGACCCCGATCTCGTCGCCGGACTCGACGCCCTGGCCCGCGAGCAGCGCTGCACCCCGTTCATGGTGCTGCTCGCCGCCTACCAGTGCGTGCTGGCCCGGTGGAGCGGTACCTACGACTTCGCCGTGGGCACCCCGCTGGCCGGCCGCAACGAGACCGCGCACGAGGCCCTGCTCGGCTACTTCTCCCGCACCGGGGTGATCCGCGCGGACCTCACCGGCGAGCCCGACTTCCGTACGGTGCTGCGGCGGGTGCGCTCCGCCACGATGGCCGCGCTGAGCCATCAGGACGTCCCGGTCGAGCGGGTGGCCGCCGAACTGGGGCTGCCCGTGCTGCCCGGCGCAGGACCGCTCCACCAGGCGGTGTTCGTCCACCAGAGCCAGTACGAGCTTGCCGGCACGGACGAGCGTGCCTCGCTGCCCGCGGGCGTCCGGACGGCGAGCATGGACTCCGGTTTCGACCGGGCCAAGACCGATCTGCTGCTGGACAGTTGGCGCACCCCGGACGGCGGGATGACGCTCTCGTTCTGCTTCGACCGGGAGCTCTTCGAGCGCGCCACGGTCGAGGCCCTGGCGCGCCGGATCCGCGATCTGCTGGCCCGTGCCGTCGTGGACGTGGAGATCCCGCTGCACGGTGACTGGCTGCTGACCTCCGAGGAGCGCGCCGCGCTGCTCGCCCTCGGCGCCGGACTCGCCGCCCCCGAGGACGCCCGGTCGATCCTGCACGGCTTCGCCGGCCAGGTCGCTGTCCGCCCCGACGCACCCGCTCTCGAATGCGCGGGCCGCGTCCTCACGTACGCCGAACTGGACCGGGCATCGGATGAGTTGGCCGGCCGGCTGGGCCCGGTGGCCGGCCGTGCGGTGGGCGTACGGATCGATCCGTCCTTCACGCTGGTCACCGCCCTGCTGGCGATCTGGAAGGCCGGCGCCGGCTACCTGCCGCTCGATCCCGCGCACCCGGCGGAGCGCCAACGGCTGATGCTCGGCGAGGCGGACGCCGCGCTGGTGCTCACCGGAGGCGAGCAGCTGGACCTCGGTGTCCCGGTGCTGTCCGTGGGCGATCCGGACGCCGGGGGCGGCCGGACCGGGGCCGAGCAGACCGGGGCCGGGCAGACCGGGACCGGCCGGACCGTGACCGGGCAGGCCATCGCCGCGCGCGTCGAGTCCGGGAGCGCGGGGCCCGTGGAGGCCGTGCTGCCCGGGACCGACCCGGGCGGTCTCGCGTACGTCCTCTACACCTCGGGCTCCACCGGCACCCCCAAGGGCGTCGCCGTCGAGCACGCCGCTCTGGCCGAGCGCGTCCGCTGGATGGCCGGCCCGGAGGGCTACCGGCTCCGGCCGGGCGACCGGATCGTCCAGTTCGCCTCCCTCGGCTTCGACACCCACGCCGAGGAGATCTGGCCCGCCCTCACCGCGGGCGCCTGTGTCGTCCTGCTGCCCGGCGGCGGCCGGATGCTGCCCGATCTGCTGCGCGGCGAGGCCGGGCGGTCCGTCACCGTGCTCGACCTGCCCACCGCGTACTGGCAGGAGCTGGTGTCCCTCGGAGACCGGGCGCCGTGGCCGCCGGCGCTGCGCCTGGTGATCCTCGGCGGTTCCGAGGCGCGCGCCGACACCCTCGCCCGGTGGCGGGAGCGGCACGGCGACACCGTCCGGGTGGTCAACACCTACGGCCCCACCGAGGCCACCGTGATCGTCACCGCGGGCGAGCTCGCGGGCGGCCTCGCCGGCGGTCTCGGTGACAATGACGGTCTCGGTGGCGGTCCCGGCGACCGCCTCGGCAGCGGGCCCGCCGCCGGAGAGCGCCCGCCGCTCGGCCGCCCGCTGCCCGGGGTGCGGCTCTACGTCCTGGACGAGCGCGGCGGCCTGCTGCCCGCCGGATCCGAGGGCGCGCTGTACATCGGCGGCACCGGCCTCGCGCGCGGCTACCTGACGCGGCCCGCCCTGACCGCGGAGTCCTTCCTCCCGGATCCGTTCACCGACGCCCCGGACGGCCGGATGTACCGCACCGGCGACCGCGCCCGGTGGCGCACCGACGGGCAGTTGGAGTTCCTCGGCCGCGCCGACGACCAGGTGAAGATCCGCGGCTACCGGATCGAGCCCGCCGAGATCGAGGCCGCCCTCACCGCCCACCCGGCCGTCGGCCGGGCCGCCGTACTGGTCCGCGACGGGCGCCGGCTGATCGCCTACGCCGTCCTGCGACCGGCCGCGGTCCCGCAGTCGGCCTCCATCCCGCAACCGCCCCCGGGGCAGCAGTCCGCGGCCGCGCCGGAGGCGGGCGAACTGCGCGAGCACCTGGCGCTCCGGCTGCCGGCCTACATGGTCCCGGACGCCGTGGTGCTGCTCGACACCCTCCCGCTCACCGTCAACGGCAAGCTCGATACCACCGCTCTGCCCGACCCGGAGCCGGCGGGCGCGGCCGCCGGGTACCTGGCGCCCCGTACCGATGCCGAGGCGCTGGTGGTCGACCTCTGGCAGGAGGTGCTCGGCGTGGCGAAGGTCGGCGTACTGGACGACTTCCTCGCCCTCGGCGGGGATTCGCTCCTGGTCACCCGGGTCGCCGCCCGCATCCGGGCCGGCGTCGGCCTCGACGTGTCGATCCGCGACGTCTTCGAGAGCCCCACCCCGGCGGCGCTGGCGGCCCGGATCGAGGCACTGCTGGTCGCGGAGATCGACGCCCTCAGCGAGGAGGAGGCCGCCGAACGCCTGGAGTGACCCCACCTGCCCGCGCCACGGGCCTCCCGCCCTCTCGCCGAACCCCGCAGGATCCCGCCGGATCCCGCCGCATCCCACCGACTTCCACCGGAGAACGCCATCGCCACCACCGAGACCCCCGCCGCGACGACCGTCCCCGAGCTCCTCGACGCGCGGGCCGCCGAACACCCCGACCACGTGGCACTGCAGGTCGTCGGCGGAGGGGATCTCACCTACCGCCGTTGGCGCGAGGAGGCGCTGCGCGCCGCCGTCGGGCTGGTCGCCGCCGGGGTCGAACCGCACGACCGGGTGGTGCTGCGGTTCTCCAACGCGCGCTGGGAGCGGTACGCCGTCGGCTTCCTCGCCGTCCAGTACGCGGGCGGGGTGCCCGTCCCGGTCCGCGAGGACCTGTCCGAGACGGATGCCACCGCCCTGGCGGCGCTGGCCGAAGCCGGCACGGTCCTGCGGGACGGTGAACCGGGTGGACCGGTCGAACCGGACGGACCCGGTCGACTGCCCGCCGTACCAGGGCTGGTGGACCTGCGTCTGGACGCCCTGCTGGCGGCGCACCCCGAGCCGCCGGCCGGCCCGCCGCACCGGGTCGGCCCGGCCGACCCGGCCCAGGTGATCGGCACCTCCGGCACCACCGGCGCGCCCAAGGGCGTGCTCGCCGCGCACGCCAACCTGACGGCCGGCCTGACCGCCCACCCCCGCCGCCGCGCCTACGCGCACTCGCGGTACGCCCTGCACGCCTTCCCCATCGGGACCAACGCGGCCCAGGTGATGCTGTTGAGCGCACTGACCGCCGCGCCCACCACGCTCAGCCTGCCGCGCTTCGACGCGGACCTGTTCGGCACGGCGGTCGAGAAGTACGGGATCGGCACCGCCTTCCTGGTGCCCTCGATGGCGATCGAACTCGTCAACGCGGGCACCGCCGGGCGGTACGACCTGAGCAGTCTGCGCCTGGTCAACTCCTCCGCCGCCGCCCTGCCCGTACCGGTGGCGGCCGCGCTGGCCGCGGCGCTGCCGGGCGCGACGCTGGTCAACACGTACACCTCCGCCGAGGCCTCGCCCGCGCAGGTCTCCACCGTGGTCGACACCCGGCGCCCCGGCTCGCTGGGCCGCCCGGCGGACCCCCGTGACCTGCGGATCCTCGACGCGGACGGGCTGCCGCTGCCCGCCGGTCAGGCCGGTGAGGTCTGGCTGCGCCAGCCCGGACCGCCGCGCGGCTACCTGGGCGCCGCCGGGCAGGGCGCCCGGGTGTTCCGGGACGGCTGGGTGCGGATGGGCGATGTCGGACGCCTCGACCCGGACGGCTACCTGTACCTGGTCGACCGGGAGAGCGACGTCATCAAGAGCGGTGCCCTGAAGGTCTCCACGCTGCGGATCGAGGAGGTGCTGCACGAGTACCCCGCGGTCGCCGACGCCGCCGCGCTCGGCCTGCCGCACCCCGTGATGGGCGCCGTCCCGGTGGCGGTCGTCGTGGCCGGGCCCGACGGCGTGGACCTGGACGAGCTCCGGCTGTTCCTGAGCGCCCGGTTGAGCCGGCCCGAACTGCCGGTCCGGATCCTGCTCTCCGCCGACCTGCCGAGGAACCCGAGCGGCAAGGTGGTCAAGCACCGGCTCCGCCCGCTGTTCGACGCACCCGCGGAGCCCACCGGCCCCGCGGTCGCCCCGACGACCCCGAACGAACTGCGGCTGGCCGCACTCTGGCGACGCCTGCTCGGCCGACCGGTCACCGACGTGGCCTCCGAGTTCTTCGAGCTCGGCGGCGACTCCTTCCGGGCGGTCCAGCTCGCCACCGGCATCAGCGGCGAGTTCGGGGTCCGGGCGAGCACCGCCCTGGTCTTCGAGCGGCCCTCGCTGCGATCCCAGGCGGCTTGGCTGGACCACCCCGACCGCCGGCCGACGGCTGCCGACGGAGCACCGGCCGGACCGGAGACCGGGACGGCTGTGGGGACGGAGTCCGTGACGCCGTACCTGGCGGCGCTCCGTGCGCAGCCGCACGCCATCGCACTCACCTCCCAGCAGGAGAACTTCTTCCGCTGGATGGCCGAGGCCCCCGGGCGGGACGCCGGCGCGGTGACGGCGCTGTTCCGGGTGGCCGACCGGCTGGAACCGGAGACGCTGGGCCGGGCGCTCACCGAGGCGGTCCGGCGCCATCCGGCCCTGCGGACCCGGTTCGAGGCGGCGGGGGAAGGAATCGTACGGGCGGTGCTGGACGAGGAGCCCCGGGTGCGGATCACCCTCACTCGGGCCCCGGGGGCCACGGACGCGGAGGTGGACGCCCTGCTGCTGGCCGAGCGCGACCGTCTCACCGACCTGGCCCGTGACCCGATGGCACGGCTCCTGGTGGTCAGCCGGTCGGAGACCGACCACGTGGTGCTGGTCGCGATGCACCACATGGTCTCCGACGGCTGGTCGGTCGGTGTGCTGCTGGCCGACCTCGGGGTGTTCTACTCCGCGCTGCGCCGGGGCCGTTCGGCCCCGCCGGCCCGATCGGGCCCGGGCTACGCGGAGTTGGTGGACTGGGCGAACGCGCACTGGCCGGGCTCCCGGGCCCACTTCGGGACCGCGCTGGCCGGGGCGCCGGAGGCGGTCGAGCAGTTCGCGGGCCGCCGCGAGGTGGACGAAGTACTCACCCAGGCACACGAGTTCGCGGTTCCGCCAGCACTGGCCGGAGCCCTGCGGACCCGGGCGGCCGAACTCGGCGCCACCCCCTTCCTGGCCGTCACGGCGGCCTGGACCGGACTGCTGGCGAGCCGCAGCGGCCGTCCCGACCTGGTGGTGATGACCCCGGTCCCCGGCCGCCCGCGCCCGGACGCCGAGCGGACGGTGGGCTGCTTCGTCCAGTCGCTGCTGCTGCGGGTGGACGCGAGCGGGGGACCCGGCTTCGCCGAAATGGTGGACCGCTTGCGGAGGGTCTACAGCGAGGCCCTGGACCACCAGCTGTACCCGTTCGCCGAGTTCAGCCCGTCCGTACCCTTCGCAGCATGGCTCCGCTACGAGGCCTGGGCCGCGCCCGCCCAACTGCCCGGCCTGGCCTGCGAGCCCTGGGAACTCCCCCGCGGAAGCACCGTGCCCTGGCCGCTGCCGGGCGGCGACCGGGGCGTACCGGAACTGACCGTGGTCGAACAGCCGGACGGCAGCCTCCGCTGCTGGCTCCAGTACAACGCCCTGGCCTTCGACCTCCCGGTCATCACCGAACTGGCCGCGGAGTTCACCGCCACCCTGACCGCCGCCTGCGGGTAACCCCCGCCCGGCCTCCAGCCGGACGGGCCGCCGCCGGCGAGCCTCGCGCACGACCGTCGCTCGACCGCCCACAGCGAATCTTCGACGTGCTCCTGCCCGGCCACCACCGACCTTCCCCGCCCCAGGTCCCGACCCCTCCGCGTGACAACTGCCCCATACCGCCGATGAATCGCCTCCACAACTGCCGCTCCGGGCGTCCGGCGCACGAGATCGTTGTGGCGGCCCACAACCACCCCCGTGAGGAGATTCCGTGCTCGAAGGCTTTGGCGAAGCGCTCGCGGACCGGGAGTACTACCTGCCGCTGACCAGCGTGGCCGACCCCGGTCCGCGCTTCGTTCCCGGTGAGGTGCCGCCGGGAGTGCGCGGGGTCGACCAGGGCATCTGGACGGCCTGGGCGGGTGCGCGGACCGGGCTCGCCGGGCAGGGCTGGAAGATCCACGTGTCGGCGCGGCTGGACCGGGCGCAGCACGTGCTCGACGCGGTCGCCGGGGTCTGCTTCTCCGAGGGCGTGCCGTTCAAGCACCTGAGTGCCCGGCTCTTCTTCCTGTTCCTCCACCACAAGCACGCCGGGCGGGCCCAGGCGGGCAAGTTCTGTGCCGTCTACCCGCCGGACGAGGCGACCGCGCGCCGGCTGCTGGAACGCCTGCGCGACGCGCTCGACGGGGAGGAGGGGCCGTACGTCCTCACCGACCGGCGCTTTCGCGACTCGCGGACGGTCCACTACCGGTACGGCTCCTTCGGCGCCCGCAGCCGGCTGCGCGCCGACGGCACCCGGGAGGGCCTGGTCCGCGACGGCTCCGGCCGCGAGGTCGTGGACCTGCGGCTGCCGGCCTTCCACCTGCCGGCGGGGATCGCGGACCCCTTCGTCGAGCAGGAGGAGCAGCCGCACGCGGGCCCGATCCTGATCCGCGACTACGAGGTGACCCGTGCGGTGCGCCTGAGCAACGCCGGCGGCACGTACCAGGCCCGGGACCGGCGGACCGGCCGCACCGTCTTCGTCAAGGAGGCCCGTGCCCACAACGGCCTGGTCTTCGACGGGACCGACGCGCAGCAGCGGCTGCGGCACGAGTACCGCGTCCTGCGCGAACTGCACGCGGCCGCGCCCGGAGTGGGCCCGGAGCCGCTGGAGCACTTCACGGAGTGGGAGAACGACTTCCTCGTCACCGAGTACGTCGCCGGGCAGCCGCTGGTGGGCTGGCTGAGCCGGTCCTCCCCGCTGGCCCGCGCCGACCGCACGGCCGAGTCCGTGGCCGCGTACTACGAGGCGTGCCGGCACCTGCTGGCCGGGCTGGACGCCTCGCTCGAGCGGCTGCACGCCGCCGGCTACCGGTTCGGTGACCTCAGCCTGGGCAACGTCCTGGTCACGCCGACGGGCGGGGTCCGGCTGGTGGACTTCGAGGCGGCCTCGGCGCTGTCCGAGGCACCCTCCAGGATCGGCACCCCGGGGTTCACGCCACCGCCCGGCCTGCTCGGGGCCGGCACCGATCCGCTGCTGCAGGACCGGTACGGCATGTCGGCGGTCGCGTTCTCCTTCCTGGCGCCGTTCCAGGAGATCGCCGAACACGCGCCCGCCAACCTCGTACTGCTGCGCCGCGACCTTGCGGACGTGGCTCCGCCGCAGGACCTGTGGCAGCGGGCCACCGCCTTCCACCTGACGGAGAACCAGGCGCCGGACCAGGACCAGGACCAGGCACAGCACCAGGCACAGCACCAGGACGATCCTGACCGCTTCCCCTCCCCCGCCGAGCTGGACGCCGACCCCCGCGGCTGTCTCGCCCGGCTGGCCGACGAGGTGGTCGCGGGGCTGCTCGAGATGGCTGACGCCGACCGGCCTGAATGGGCCTTCCCGCCCTCGCCCGAGGCGTTCCGCACCAACAACGTGTGCCTGGCCTACGGCACGGCCGGCGTGGTGCACGCCCTGCACCGCGCCGGGGTGGCGGTGCCGGAGGAGATCGGCAAGCGGCTGCGCCGCGAGACGCTGGAGCAGCGCGACGCGCTGCCCCCCGGACTGCTCGTCGGCTCGGCCGGCATCGCCCGGGTACTGGCCGGCCTCGGCCTGCTGGACGAGGCCGTCGACCTGCTCCGGGACGCCGACGACCACGCGCTCACCGCCTCCTGCGGCACACTCGCCGGCGGCCGGGCCGGGGTCGGCCTGGCCTGGCTCGACGTGCACCGGCTGACCGGGGAGAGCAGCCACCTGGAGCGGGCCGTCGCCGCAGGAGAGGGCCTGCTGCGCACCCCCGACCTGTCGGCCGTCCTCGGCGAGCACGACGCCCGCGGCCTGCTGCACGGCCGCTCGGGGCTCGCCCTCTTCCTCCACCGCCTGGCCCGCGTCACCGGCGAGGCCCGCTACCTGGAGGCGGGCCGCCTGCTGCTCCACCAGGAGCTGGACCGGACCTTCCCGCTGGACGACGGCGCCCTGTCCATCTCCGACAACGCGCGGCTCACCCGTGCCATGCCGTACCTGGCCACGGGCGCGGCCGGTGTCGCGGCGGTGCTCACCCGCTACGCGGCCACCGCGCCGGACGAACGCTGCGCCGAGGCGCTGCCGAGGCTGGTCGCCGGCATCCGGGTCTCCTGCGCCACGAAGGAGGCGGGCCTCTACCGGGGGCTGGCCGGACTGACCTGGTTCCTGACCGGGCACGCCGAGCTCACCGGCACGGAGGCCGCCCGCGGGGACGCCGTACGCGCCGCGACCGGCCTGCTGAAGTACGCCGTCCCGTACCGGCGCGGCGTCCGCTTCCTCGGAGCGGGTTCGCAGCGGTTCACCGCCGACCTGTCCAGCGGCGGGGCCGGTGTCCTGCTGGCCCTCCACCGCCTGCTGTCCGGACCGCTCCTGACGGAGCCCCACCCCGCGCGCCCCCGGATCGTGGCATCCGGCTGACGGCACCGGGCGAACGCCCCCATGAACGCCTGGGCACGGCGATGAGCAACTCCGGGCCCAGGCATGCAGTGACCGACCGACACCACCCGCAAAGAGACAGGAGAGCAACTATGAGTCAGATCCTCGCGCTCCAGGAACTGGACACCGAGCCGGAAGCCGTCTACTTCCCCTGCTTCAGCGTCGCCTGGAGCATCAGCGACTACTTCCCCGAGCCCATGTAACCGGG
>NZ_JBSGXB010000070.1:0-27601 GCF_053609185.1 Streptomyces sp. NPDC054956
CCCCGCGAGTGCGGGACGCGGCCTTCGCCGTCTGCCGGGGGCCGTCATGCGGCCCGAACCCGGGTGACCGTCAGTACAGCGGGCGCTTGAAGTAGACGCCCGCGGCCGAGTTGGCCAGGCCGATGAGGATCCAGAGGCCCAGACCCAGCGAGATCAGCGCGATGACCAGCGAGAACGCCGCGGCGCCGGCCGCGTGCGCGTCGGAGAGCGCGACGAGGTTGCCGAGGATGCTGATCACGGCGAACAGGGTCTGGAGCGAGCCGAAGATGATGCCGGAGACCCGGACGCCGCCGCGGCCCTTGCTCAGCTTCGCGGCGGTCAGGATCGGCCACAGGGCCAGGGCGATGACGACGATCCCGACGACGACCAGCACGGTGCCCCCGATGGCGCCCGCGTCGCTCGTCGAGGAGCTGGAGGAGCCGCTGAGCGCCGAGGCGAACAGCGCGCCGCCGACGAGCGCGAGCACGCCCATCAGGGCCTGGAGGATGCCGAGGATGTACAGGATGACGCGGGCGCCGGAGACACCACCGGGCATCGGTACGTGGGCACTGGCGCCCGGGTAGCCGGCGCCGCCGGGGTAGGCCTGGGGCTGCTGCGGGTAGGCGTAGCCGCCCTGTGGCGGTATGCCCTGGGGCGCCTGCTGCGGGTAGCCGTAACCGGGCTGGCCCTGCGGCTGCTGCCCGTACGGGTTGTTCGGGTCGCCGAAGCTCATCTGGGGTGTTCCTCCGTGGAAGTGCGGGGACGCACGGCACGCTCGGAGGAGTCGCTGCAAGTCGTGCGGCCCGCCCCCCGGCACTGCCCGCGGCACATCTTCCGGCCATCGTCGTCCGGCCGGGGCGGGCTTGTCCAGCCGCCGCGTGGCGGGCCGGGTACTCGTTGTGCAAGTGCAACCAAGGAATCGTGCCGATTCCGCGACGGACGGGAGTGGAACCGTGACCGCTCCATCCGGGAGGATGGGCCCATGACCGCCCAGATTCTCGACGGCAAGGCCACCGCAGCCGCGATCAAGTCCGAACTGACCGCCCGCGTGGCGGCGCTCAAGGCCCAGGGCATCACCCCCGGCCTCGGCACCCTGCTGGTCGGCGACGACCCGGGCAGCCGCTGGTACGTCAACGGCAAGCACAAGGACTGCGCCGAGGTGGGCATCGCCTCCATCCAGCGCGAACTGCCCGCGACGGCCTCCCAGGAGGACATCGAGGAGGTCGTCCGGGAGCTGAACGCCAACCCCGAGTGCACCGGCTACATCGTCCAACTCCCGCTCCCCAAGGGCATCGACACCAACCGGGTCCTGGAGCTGATGGACCCGGCCAAGGACGCCGACGGCCTGCACCCGATGTCACTCGGCAGGCTGGTCCTCAATGAGCCGGGCCCGCTGCCCTGCACCCCGTACGGGATCGTCGAACTGCTGCGCCACCACGGCGTGGAGATCAACGGGGCGCACGTCGTCGTCCTCGGCCGGGGCATCACGGTGGGCCGGTCCATCGGCCTGCTCCTGACCCGCAAGTCCGAGAACGCGACCGTGACCCTGTGCCACACCGGCACGCGCGACCTCTCCGGGCTGCTGCGCCAGGCGGACATCGTCGTCGCGGCGGCCGGCGTGCCGCACCTGGTCAAGCCGGAGGACGTGAAGCCGGGCGCGGCCGTGCTCGACGTCGGCGTCAGCCGCGACGAGAACGGCAAGATCGTCGGGGACGTGCACCCCGGCGTGGCCGAGGTGGCCGGCTGGATCTCCCCGAACCCGGGCGGAGTCGGCCCGATGACGCGGGCGCAGCTGCTCGTCAACGTCGTAGAGGCGGCCGAGCGGATCGCCCCCAGTGAGGGCTGAACGCGAGGACACCGCTGGCCCGGCGGGCACGGCGAGCCCTGAGGGCGCGGCCGGGGCCGGCGGAGCTGCGGGAGCCGGCGGGGCCGCTGGGGCTGCCGGAGCCGGCGGGGCCGCCGGCGCCAAGTCCCGGCGCTTCCCGTCCGTCACGCGGGACACCTCCCGCCCCGAGGGAGGCGGCCGCACCGCGCCCGGCGACGCGCCCGCGCCGGCCCGTCAGTGGCCGATGCTGGCCGTCCTCGCCGCGACGGCGGCCGGGCTGCTGTCCACCGCCACGGGGCATCCGCGCGTCGGCTGCCTGATGATCGGCATCGCCCTGATCGCGGCTTCGGTGCTGCGCCGCGTCCTGCCGTCGGTGGGCATGCTCGCGGTGCGCTCCCGGTTCACGGACATGGTCACGTACGGCCTGCTGGGCGTGGCCATCACGCTGCTCGCGCTGGTCATGGCACCCAAACCGGTGCTGGACATCCCGTTCCTGGAGAACGCGGTCCGCTTCACGGTCCGCTGAGCGGGGGCGGCCCGCCGCCCGTACGGCCGACCCCGCGGGGCCCCGTACGGCCGACCCCGCAAGGCCCCGTACGAGCCCCACGGCCCCGTGCGTCAAGTCCGCGCGGGGCCTCCGGACGGGGGACATCTTCCGGCCGTCCAGGGGCCGGTGGGGCCGCCGCGGCGGCGCTCCGTGTGCCCCGCGCCACACGGGCCGGGGGATTGGGGTCTTCCCGGGTCGGATAGCCTGACCGCCGGATGTCTCTTCACGTCAAGATTTACCGGGTCGGGGAGCGGCGTCCTCCCAGCACATGGGGCAAGGACGCCCCACCCCCAGCTGTCTAACGGAGAAGGCCATGACCCGCACTCCCGTGAATGTCACCGTCACCGGCGCCGCCGGCCAGATCGGCTACGCGCTGCTCTTCCGCATCGCGTCCGGCCACCTGCTCGGCGCGGACGTGCCGGTCAAGCTCCGCCTCCTGGAGATCCCCCAGGGCATGAAGGCCGCCCAGGGCACCGCCATGGAGCTCGACGACTGCGCCTTCCCGCTGCTCGCCGGCATCGACATCTTCGACGACCCGAACAAGGGCTTCGAGGGTGCCAACGTCGCGCTGCTGGTCGGCGCCCGTCCGCGCACCGCGGGCATGGAGCGCGGTGACCTGCTCTCCGCCAACGGCGGCATCTTCAAGCCGCAGGGCGCCGCGATCAACGCGCACGCCGCGGACGACATCAAGGTCCTGGTCGTGGGCAACCCGGCCAACACCAACGCGCTCATCGCGCAGGCCGCCGCCCCGGACGTACCGCGCGAGCGCTTCACCGCGATGACCCGCCTGGACCACAACCGCGCGATCTCGCAGCTGGCCGCCAAGACCGGCGCCGCCGTCTCCGACATCAAGCGCCTGACCATCTGGGGCAACCACTCGGCGACCCAGTACCCGGACATCTTCCACGCGGAGATCGCCGGCAAGAACGCCGCCGAGGTCGTCAACGACCAGGCCTGGCTGGCCGACGAGTTCATCCCGACCGTCGCCAAGCGCGGCGCGGCGATCATCGAGGCCCGTGGCGCGTCCTCGGCCGCCTCGGCCGCCAACGCGGCCATCGACCACGTCCACACGTGGGTCAACGGCACCGCGGCGGGCGACTGGACCTCGATGGGCATCCCGTCGGACGGCTCCTACGGCGTCCCGGAGGGCATCATCTCCTCCTTCCCCGTCACCACGAAGAACGGCACGTACGAGATCGTCCAGGGCCTGGACGTCAACGAGTTCTCCCGTGCGCGCATCGACGCGTCCGTGGCGGAGCTCGTCGAGGAGCGCGACGCGGTCCGCGAGCTCGGCCTGATCTGATCTGCGGCGTACGGCCCCCAGCGGTTCCGGGTCCGTGACCCGGGGCCCGCGAGGCCCGTGCGAACCAGTACGAACATCGAAGCGCCCCGGCCAAACCAGGCCGGGGCGCTTTGGCGCGAATGGCGCTGTCGCTGCGCGTTCGGAGCCTCCTAGGGTCGGTCGGTGACCGAGATGCCGATTCCCCATCAGCCCGTAGGTGGCGGCCGGGGCGCTCCCGGAGCGGGTCGGGCCCCGGTGCACCCCTCGCTGAGCGAGGCCGGCCGGTTCCTGTGCGCGGGCACGTACCTCGACGCCGGCTACCGCGACCGGGTCATCGACGAGCTCTACGTCCACGAGGAACGGATCGTCGCCCCCTCCTACGGCTACGACGCCTCCCGGGTGCTCGCCCACGCGCTCCGCGCCCGCCGCGCCGAACTCGGCTGGGCGGCCGGCGTCCTCGGCGCCTGGTTCGTCGGCTCCCTGCTCACCGGCGGCGCCCTCGCCGTGCTCGTCGTCCCCTTCCTGCTGCTGAGCGTGGCCGACTGGCTGCGCGCCCGGAACGTCCCGGTGCTGCGCGTGCTGTCCGTCGCCCTGCGGATCTACGTGTGGTGGATGCTGTCCCTCCTCCTCGCGGTGCTCGGCTTCGGCGGCTTCGCGCTCCTGGCCTTCCTGAGCGACTTCGGCGGTCCGGCCGCCACCCCGTTCTCCCCGGGCGGCGGGGACCTCGCGGGCGTCGTCGCCCCGTGGTGGCTGCCGGTGGTCTTCGCCGCCGTGGTCACCGTCGTGGGGCTCCAGCGCGGACACGTCTTCCGGACCATCGCCACCGACCTCGCCGAGGGCCGCTACGCCGACCACGCGGGCGATCCGGCCGAGGCCTTCGGCGGAGCCCGCTTCCAGCGCATCCGCCAGCGCATCCGGGCCGAGCAGCACCACCCGATGATCATGTACGACATCGACGACCCGTTCTGCGGGGCGGGCGATCCCTACCGGCCCTGGCAGCTGTCCGCCGAACTGCGCCCGCGCGAGGACCTCGGCCCGGACCGCAAGCCCGTCCCGGTCACCAACGCCCACATCGTGGAGCGCATCGTGCCGCTGCTGGAGCGCCTGCGGGTGCCCTCGCCGCACGGTTCCCCGGAGGTCGCGGCCGCCGTCGGCGACCGGATGCGCGAACTGGTCGTCGACGAGTGCGTGTTCCTGCCCGCGGGCGGTCTCCCGCACCGGGACACCGCGCAGGTCGTCCACGGGCAGTACCCCGGGCAGCGGGCCGCCGCCATCGAGGAGGGCGGCGAGCGGCGCAGGCACTTCCTGCGCGTCCGGGTGGGCGGCTGGGACGAGAACCTCGTCGTCACCGTCTTCGTACGGGTCCACACGCAGGGCGGGATGATGATGCTGGAGGTGGCTCCGCACGTGCTGCTCCCCGTGCGCACCGCCTTCCACAACGCGGACGCCGATGCCCAGCGCTACCGGAACAACAACGGCTTCGGCAAGGCCGTCTGGGCCCTGCGCCACACCCCGGGCTCCCTCGCGGCCTCCGCCACCACCCTGGGCCGGGGCGTGGCGAGCCGGTGGCGGATCGCCACCGCCGGCCACGGCGGGGCCCGCCCCGAAGGCCCCCGGGTGTCGGTGCGGGACCTGGCCTCCCAGGACAACGGCTCGCTGTTCCACCTCATGGACCTCGACCGCTTCCTGAAGACCATCCAGGACCGGGTCGTCGGCGGCGTGACCGTCGCGCTGCACGAAGCGGGCTGGCGCACCGAGGAGTTCGCGCAGCGCGCCGTCAACGTCGCCGAGGGCGGGGTGTTCGTCCAGCCGGTGAACGGCAGCGCCCGGCGTTGGTGAACGCCTTCTGCCGGATCATCGGCCGGACGTCCGGCCCCGCGGGCTACTTCTTGTACATGCCCGGCGTGTAGTGGCCCGGGCTCAGGCGGGTGGTGACGCCGATCCGGTTCCAGACGTTGATCGCGGCGATCATGGCGATGACCTGGGCCAGTTCCTGCTCCTCGAAGTGCGCGGCGGCCCTCGCGTAGACCTCGTCGGGAACGAAACCGTCCGTCAGGACGGTCACGGCCTCCGTCAGTTCGATCGCCGCGAGCTCCTTCTCCGTGTAGAAGTGCCGCGACTCCTCCCAGGCGCCGAGGAGCAGGAGCCGCTCCACGTCCTCGCCCGCCGCGAGGGCGTCCTTGGAGTGCATGTCGATGCAGAACGCGCAGTGGTTGATCTGCGAGGCGCGGAGCTTGATGAGCTCGACCAGGGCCGGGTCCAGGCCCTTGGACGCGGCGATGTCCAGGGCCACGGCGGCCTTGTAGAAGTCCGGGGCGAGCTTCGCCAGCTGCATGCGGGGGGTGTGCTCGGGGGCGTTCTTCGTGCGGTCCGTGTTGTTCATGGTTCCAACCTAAGAGGCAGGCGGCCCGCCTATATGGTCCATATCCATGACGGAATCCTGGGCCACTTTCGGCGCCGACCTGCATCTGGAGCTCTCCGCCGGACGGGGCCTGCGGGCCGGGCTCACCGAGGCGCTGCGCGAGGCCGCCCGCAGCGGGCGGCTCGCCCCGGGCCTTCGGCTGCCCTCCTCGCGGTCGCTCGCCGCCGACCTGGGGATCGCCCGCAACACCGTCGCCGAGGCGTACGCGGAGCTCGTCGCCGAGGGCTGGCTGACGGCCCGGCAGGGCTCCGGGACCCGGGTCGCGGAGCGGGCCCGGGCGGCGCGGCGGCCCGCGCCCGTGGCTCCCGTACGGCGGCCCGTGCGGCCGAGGACCTCGTACAGCCTGATGCCCGGCTCCCCGGACCTGAGCGGGTTCCCGCGCGCCGGCTGGCTGTCGGCGGCCCGGCGGGCGCTGGCCGAAGCCCCGAACGAGGCCTTCGGGTACGCGGACCCGCGCGGGCGGCCCGAGCTGCGCGAGGCGCTGGCCGGATACCTGGCGCGGGCGCGCGGCGTCTACGCGGACCCCGACCGGATCGTGCTGTGCGCCGGCTTCGCGCACGGGCTGATGCTGCTGGCGAGGCTGCTGCGGTCCCGCCGGGTCCGTGAGGTGGCGGTGGAGGGGTACGGGCTGGACGTGCACCGGGACCTGCTCACCGGCGCGGGGCTGCGCACGCGCGTACTGGAGGTGGACGCGGCGGGCGCGTGCACGGCCGCGCTGCCCGGCTCCGGGGTCGGCGCGGTCCTGCTCACCCCGGCGCACCAGTTCCCGACGGGCGCCGCGCTGACGCCCGAGCGGCGGGCGGCTGCGGTGGACTGGGCCAGGTCCACGGGCGGGCTGATCCTGGAGGACGACTACGACGGGGAGTTCCGCTACGACCGCCAGCCGGTCGGCGCCCTGCAGGGGCTGGACCCGGACCGGGTGGTCTACCTGGGGACGGCGAGCAAATCCCTGGCCCCGGGGCTGCGCGTCGGCTGGATGGTGGTCCCGGAGTCGCTGATGGACGAGGTGCTGGCGGTGAAGGGCCGGACCGACTGGACCTCCAGCGCCCTGGAACAGCTGACGCTCGCGGAGTTCATCCGGTCGGGGGCGTACGACCGGCACGTGCGCGAGATGCGGCTGCGCTACCGGCGGCGGCGCGACGAACTGGTGGCGGCGGTCGGCGGGCGCGCCGGGGTCTCGGGCATCGCGGCGGGCCTGCACGCGGTGCTGGACCTGCCGCCGGGCGGCGAGCGGGCCGCCCTGCGCGCGGCCGCCTGGCAGGACCTCGGCCTGCAGCCGCTGTCGTTCTTCCGCCACCCGGACTCGGTGGCGCCGCGGCGCGAGGCGCTGGTCGTCGGCTTCGGGACGCCGCCCCAGAGCGCCTGGTCCGCGACCCTGGCGGCACTCGTCGCGGCGCTCCCGTGACGGGGCTCCCGTGACGGGGCCCTGCGGGGCGATGTCCCCTACCCGCCCTTCCCCGTTCCCCGGGCTCTGCCCGGACCCGGTCCCCGGTCCTCAGACGCCGGACGGGCTGGATTCGGCCGGCGTCGGCCCGCACGTGACCGCCGGTGGGCTGGAAGATCCAGCCCCTCCAGGGGGCACCTCCCAGCGGTAGCCGGGGGAGTTCGAGGAGCGGGGTCCCGGGCGGAGCCCCGGGAGCACCGGGCTCCGCCCGGGTCCCGTCATCCGGCCTCGGGCGTGCCCGGCTCCGCCTCGGGCGTGCCCGGCTCCGCCTCGGGCGTGCCCGGCTCCGCCGGGGGTTCGCCGAAGCGGGCCAGAGCCAGGGCTCCGGCGACGGCCACCACGAAGCCGGCGACCGCGAGCCAGGTCAGGCCCTCGCGGGTGCGGTCGCCCAGCCAGGCCACGCCCACCGCGGCCGGCCCGATCGTCTCGCCCAGCACCATTCCGGCCGTCGCGGTGGTCACCGAGCCCCGTTGGAGCGCGGAGGTGAGCAGGAGGAAGGCGGCGCCCCCGCCGAGCAGGAGCGCGTACAGGGCCGGGTTCGACAGCGCCGAGAGGGAGATGTCGTCGATGAGCCGGACCGCCACCTCCACCACCCCGAAGCCCGTCCCGGCCGCCAGACCCAGCGTCAGGGCCCTGCTGCGGTCCGGCAGGCCGCCCGCCACGGCCCCGGCCACGAGCACCAGCCCCGCCACCGCCAGCAGCCCCAGCTTCAGCGCGAGCGAGCCGGTCCCCGAGCCCTCCTCGCCCGAGGACAGCCCCAGCATCACCAGCCCCGCGCACACCACCGCCACCGCGGCCCACTCGGTGGCGCTCAGCCGCACCCGCAGCAGCCGCGCCGCGACCACCGCCGTGACCGCGAGGCTGGCGGCCAGCGCCGCGCCCACCGCGTAGATCGGGATGTGCCGCAGGGCGATGATCTGGAGGACGAAGCCGGCCCCGTCCAGGCCGAGCCCGGCGAGGTAGCGCCACTGGCGCAGCGCCCGCATCAGGAGTGCGGTGTCGACCCCGGAGCCCGTTCCCGGCTCCGCCGCGCGCGCCGCGACGGCCTGGAGGACCGACGCGGTGCCGAAGCAGACCGCCGCACCGAGCGCGCAAATCATCCCAATGAGCACGAACCGACTCTAGGTCACGTATCCCGTGACGGCCGGATTCCATCGGCCCGGGGGGCCGTTCTAGTCTGTCGGCAGCCGGCCACCCTGGGGGAGCGAACAGTCCATGGACAGCAGCAGTAGCAGCAGCGCGAACAACGGCGTCAGCAGCGGCGCGAGCGGCACCGCAACCGGTGTCGCGACCGGTGTCGCCAACGGCGGCGCCAAGAAGGCGCGCCGCATGCGCTCCGGCGGAGTCGCGCTCGGCGGCATGGGTCTGCTCGCCGTGACCCTGGTGGCGTGCGGCAGCAGCGACGAGCCCGACAAGCGCTGCGCCTCCCGTTCCACGCTGGAGCACCTGAACATGAAGGACTGCAAGAGCGGCGGCCGCGGCTCGTACTACTACGGCGGCACGGTCAGCTCCGGCAAGGTCACCGGCGGCAGCTTCGACAAGGCCTCCGTCACCCGCGGCGGCATCGGCAACAGCCACAACAGTTCCTCGGGCGGCTGATCCAGCGTGCGCCGCCACACCATCGAGCCCCGCCCCGACTGGCAGAAGACCGTCGAGGAGCAGGGGCTGATCTACCCCCTCACCCGCTACCCCGACGACTCCCTGCGCCCCTACTGGGACGAGAGCGCGTACTACTCCTTCTCGCTGCCCGAGGTCGAGGCGCTGGAGAACGTGGTCGAGGAGCTGCACGCCATGTGCCTGGCGGCGGCGGAGCACATCGTCGAACACGACCGCTTCGCGGACCTCGGCATCACCGACCCGAAGCTCGCCGCGCTCATCGCCGAGTCCTGGCGGCGGCGCGCCGAACAGCCCTCGCTCTACGGCCGGTTCGACCTGCGCTACGACGGCGAGGGCCCCGCCAAGATGCTCGAGTACAACGCGGACACCCCCACCTCCCTCGTGGAGGCGGCGAGCCCGCAGTGGTTCTGGATGGAGGAGCGCTTCCCCGGCGCCGACCAGTGGAACTCCCTCCACGAGCGCCTCGTCGACGCCTGGCGCCGCCAGGCGGAGCTGCTGCCGACCGGCACGGTGCACTTCGCGCACTCCGAGACCGACGAGCTCGGCGAGGACCTGATGACGGTCGCCTACCTCCAGGAGACCGCCGAGCAGGCCGGCATCGACACGCGGCACCTGTCCGTGGAGCAGATCGGCTGGGACAGCCTCTCCGGCCGGTTCGTCGACGAGAAGCTCGGCTTCATCCGCGCCTGCTTCAAGCTCTACCCGTGGGAGTGGCTGGCCACCGACCCCTTCGCCCCGCAGGTCCTGGGCACCTACGACCACGGCGGCGGCACCGGCACCACCGCGTGGATCGAGCCGCTGTGGAAGATGCTGCTCTCCAACAAGGCGCTGCTGGCGATCCTGTGGGAGCTCTTCCCCGAGCACCCGAACCTGTTGCCCGCCTACCTCGACGGCCCGCGCGAGCTCGCCGGGACCACCGGCTACGCCGCGAAGCCGCTGCTGGGGCGGGAGGGCGCCGGAGTCACCCTGCACCCCGTGGGCGGTGAGCCCTTCACCCCGGAGCCGGAGGAGACGTACGTCTTCCAGGGCCTCGCCCCGCTGCCCGACTTCGACGGCAACCGGGTGGTGCTCGGCGCGTGGGTCGTCGAGGACGAGGCCGCGGGACTCGGCATCCGCGAATCGGCGGGGCCGGTCACGGACGAGTACGCCCGCTTCCTGCCCCACGTGATCCTCTAGCCGACCGGCCGGCTCCTCCGGTCATCGGCTACCCGGCTACCCGGCTACCCGGCTACTCGGCCGCGAGGACCGACCTGAGCTGGTCCAGCCCCCAGTCCAGGTCCTCCTTGCTGATCACCAGCGGCGGCGCGATCCGGATCGTCGACCCGTGCGTGTCCTTCACCAGCACCCCGAGCTCCATCAGCTTCTCGGAGATCTCCCGGCCCGTGCCGCGCGCCGGGTCGATGTCGACGCCCGCCCAGAGCCCGCGGCCCCGTACGGCGGTCACCGAACCGCCGCCCACCAGCAGGTTCAGCTCCCGGTGCAGGTGGTCGCCGAGCTCGGTGGCGCGCTGCTGGTACTCGCCGGTGCGCAGCATCGCGATGACCTCCAGGGCCACCGCGCAGGCGAGGGGGTTCCCGCCGAAGGTGGAGCCGTGCTCGCCCGGCTTGAACACGCCGAGCACGTCGTGGTCGGCGACCACCGCCGACACGGGTACGACGCCGCCGCCCAGCGCCTTGCCGAGGATGTACACGTCGGGGACGACGTCCTCGTGCTCGCACGCGAAGGTCCGGCCCGTCCGGCCCAGCCCCGACTGGATCTCGTCCGCCATGAACAGGACGTTCCGCTCGCGCGTCAGTTCCCGTACGCCGCGCAGGTATCCGGCGGGCGGTACGAGCACGCCGGCCTCGCCCTGGATCGGCTCCAGGAGCACGGCGACGGTGTTGGAGGTGACGGCGTTCGCGAGCGCCGTCAGGTCCCCGTACGGGACGATCTCGAAGCCCGGCGTGTACGGACCGAAGTGGTCGCGGGCGTCGTGGTCCGTGGAGAACGACACGATCGTCGTCGTGCGGCCGTGGAAGTTGTCGGCCGCCACCACGATCTTGGCGTGTCCGTCCGGCACGCCCTTGACCTCGTAACCCCACTTGCGGGCGGTCTTCACCGCCGTCTCCACGGCCTCCGCCCCCGTGTTCATGGGCAGCACCATCTCCTTGCCGCACAGTGCGGCGAGCTCGGTGCAGAAGTCCGCGAAGCGGTCGTGGTGGAAGGCGCGCGAGGTGAGGGTGACCCGTTCCAGCTGGGCGCGCGCGGCGTCGAGCAGGCGGCGGTTGCCGTGCCCGAAGTTGAGGGCGGAGTAGCCGGCGAGCATGTCGAGGTAGCGGCGTCCCTCCACGTCGGTCATCCACGCGCCCTCCGCGGTGGCGACGACGACGGGCAGGGGGTGGTAGTTGTGCGCACTGTGCGCGTCGGCGGAGCGGATGGCATCAGCAGTTGTCGACACGGGGTCTCCGATCGTCCGTCAGGCCTGTGACGAGGGTGGCGTCACTTTCCATCCTCGCTCGTATACCGGACGGAGAAACCTTTCTCGTGGCGCGCCCGCTAAGGTGTGCGGTACGCACGGCGACTGGCGCACGGAGAACGAACTCCGGGGGAGTCGTGCGCGGACGACCGCACACAGGGCCGCTCGCCTGGGCCTCGCGGGGACGAGATCTGACATCGACCCCGGAGGAGCCGCCATGAGCGCGAACCGCCACCCCGCCCTGCTTGCCACCGACCCCGAGCTGGCGTCCTTCGTCGCCGCCGAGGAAACCCTGCAGGCGGAGACCCTGCGCCTGATCCCCAGCGAGAACTACGTGTCCGCGGCCGTGCTGGAGGCCTCCGGCACGGTGCTGCAGAACAAGTACAGCGAGGGCTACCCGGGCCGCCGCTACTACGAGGGCCAGCAGAACATCGACCGCGTCGAGGCGCTGGCGATCGAGCGGGCCAAGGGCCTGTTCGGCGTGGACCACGCCAACGTCCAGCCGTACTCCGGCTCCCCGGCGAACCTGGCGGTGTACCTGGCCTTCGCCGAGCCCGGCGACACGGTGATGGGCATGGCCCTGCCGATGGGCGGGCACCTCACGCACGGCTGGGGCGTCTCGGCGACGGGCTCCTGGTTCCGGGGCGTGCAGTACGGGGTCCAGGCCGACACCGGTCTCATCGACTACGACGCCGTACGCGAGCTCGCGCTGGCGGAGCGCCCCAAGCTGATCTTCTGCGGCGGCACCGCGCTGCCCCGCACGATCGACTTCGAGGCGTTCGCGTCGATCGCGAAGGAGGCCGGCTCGGTCCTCGTCGCGGACGTCGCCCACATCGCGGGCCTGATCGCGGGCGGGGCGCACCCGTCCCCGGCCGGGCACGTGGACGTGATCTCCACGACCACGCACAAGACGCTGCGCGGCCCGCGCGGCGCGATGCTGATGTGCCGCGAGGAGCACGCGAAGGCCATCGACAAGGCGGTCTTCCCGGGGCTCCAGGGCGGCCCGCACAACCAGACCACGGCCGGCATCGCGGTGGCGCTCCACGAGGCGGCGCAGCCGTCGTTCGTGTCCTACGCCCACGCGGTCGTCGCGAACGCCAAGGCGCTGGCGGCGGCGCTGCTGGCCGAGGGCTTCGACCTGGTCTCGGGCGGTACGGACAACCACCTGATCCTGATCGACCTCACCGGCAAGGCCGTCTCCGGCAAGATCGCGGCGAAGGCGCTGGACCGGGCGGGGATCGTCGTGAACTACAACACGGTGCCGTTCGACCCGCGCAAGCCGTTCGACCCGTCGGGCATCCGGATCGGTACGCCGTCGCTGACGTCTCGGGGGCTGGACGTCTCGCACATGCCGGTCGTTGCCGACTGGATCTCGCGGGCGGTGTCCGCTGCCGCGAGGGAGGACGAGCAGACGCTGGCCGCCATCCGCGCCGAGGTCTCCGACCTGATGGCGGCCTTCCCGGCCCCGGGTCTGCCGCTCGCCTGACGGCGCGGGTAGGGGCGGCCCTGCGGGGCTGTCCCCTACCCACCCTTCCACCGTTCCCCGGGCGCTGCCCGGACCCGGTCCTCAAACGCCGGACGGGCTGGATTCGCTCCGCCGGACCCGTGCCTCAAGCGCCGGGCGGGCGACGCCGGCCGGAATGCAGCCCCGCCGGCGCTTGAGGCGCGGGTGCGGGCGGCGCCCGCGAAGCCCCGGGCAGCGGCCTGCCCCGTACACCGGCGGAAAGCGGTCGCTCGGCCGAGGCAAGATCCAGACGGGCCGCTACCAGCGGGTACCCGTGCGGGGCCGGGGCGGGGGCGGAGGGAGCCACCGGGTTCCGGCCAGCGGCGGGCCGGAGCCCGCCATCACACCTGAGAGAATGGAGCCATGGCTTCTGATCGTCCTCGCGCGCTCTCCGGCATCCAGCCCACCTCCGGTTCGTTCCACCTCGGGAACTACCTCGGAGCCATCCGCCAGTACGTCGCCCTGCAGGAGACGCACGACGCCTTCTACATGGTCGTCGACCTGCACGCGATCACCATGCCGCAGGATCCGAAGGATCTCCGCGCGAACACCCGCCTCTCCGCCGCGCAGCTGCTCGCCGCCGGCCTGGACCCCGAGCGCTGCACGCTCTTCATCCAGAGCCACGTGCCCGAGCACGCGCAGCTCGGCTGGGTCATGAACTGCATCACCGGTTTCGGCGAGGCCAGCCGGATGACCCAGTTCAAGGACAAGTCCGCCAAGGGCGGCGCCAACAACGCCACCGTCGGCCTGTTCACGTACCCGATCCTCCAGGTCGCCGACATCCTGCTCTACCAGGCGAACTCCGTCCCCGTCGGCGAGGACCAGCGTCAGCACATCGAGCTGACCCGCGACCTGGCCGAGCGCTTCAACCAGCGCTTCGGGCAGACCTTCACCCTCCCCGCCGCGCACATCGTCAAGGAGGTCGCGAAGATCTACGACCTCCAGGACCCGGCGATCAAGATGTCGAAGTCGGCGTCTTCCCCCAAGGGCCTGATCAACCTCCTCGACGAGCCCAAGGCCACCGAGAAGAAGATCAAGAGCGCCGTCACGGACACCGAGGCCGTGGTCCGCTTCGACGCCGAGAACAAGCCCGGCGTCAGCAACCTGCTGACGATCTACTCCACCCTCACGGGCGAGTCGATCCCCGCGCTCGAGGCCGCGTACGAGGGCAAGGGCTACGGCGCGCTCAAGACCGACCTGGCCGGCGTGATGGTCGATTTCGTCACACCGTTCAAGCAGCGCACCCAGGAGTACCTGGACGACCCGGAGACCCTGGATTCCCTGCTGGCCAAGGGCGCGGAGAAGGCCCGGGCGGTCGCCGCGGAGACCCTGGCGCAGGCGTACGACCACCTCGGTTTCCTGCCCGCGAAGCACTGACGGGCAAGCGAGGGAAAGAGGGCCCTGGCGATCTGGGGGGTGCTGCCGCCACACTGGGGCGGCAGCACACACGCGGCACACAGGCCGCACACAGGCGACGCGCAGGACGACAGGCGGAGGAGACATACGTGGGGACCGTAACGCTCGGCGTTTCGATCGCGGTCCCGGAGCCGTACGGCAGCAGCCTGCAGGAGCTGCGCGCCGGCTTCGGGGACGCTGCCGCGCACGGTATTCCCACGCACGTCACCCTCGTACCGCCGACGGAGGTGGCCGCGGACCGGCTCCCGGAGATCCGCGCCCACCTCGCCGAGGTGGCGGCCGCCGGCCGTCCCTTCCCGATGCGGCTGGCCGGTACGGGAACCTTCCGTCCCCTCTCGCCGGTCGTGTTCGTCCAGGTCGTCGAGGGCGGGACCGGCTGCACCCGGCTCCAGGGCCAGGTCCGCGACCCGGACGGGCCGCTCAGCCGGGAGCTGGCCTTCCCGTACCACCCGCACGTCACGGTCGCCCACGGGATCTCCGAGGAGGCGATGGACCTGGCGTTCAGCACCCTCGCGGACTACGAGGCCGACTGGGTCTGCTCCGGATTCGCGCTCTACGAGCAGGGCTCGGACGGGGTCTGGCGCAAGCTGCGGGAGTATCCGTTCGGCAGTGGCGCGGCCGGCGTTCCGGCGCAGCCGGGGTCGGCGACGGACAGTGCGGCGAACGCCGCGGGCGAGGCGACCGTACGCCGTTCCTGACGCAGGAACCGGAACCGGAAGCTGATCCTCCGCAGGATCAGGGCGTGGAACGGCCAAGCCGTCGGGCGAAAAGTCACAATCGACGACCGTAGTCCCCAAAAGCGGCAATCCCGGCTATTTACGACGGCTCATTTACGGTGACCGTATGGACTGGCTTACGAAACTCCCGGTGATCGGGCCCCTCGTGTCCGCGCTCATGCGGACCCACCTGTGGCGTTCGTACCAGCGGCTCGACCGCGCGCACTGGAGCCGGCTGGCCGCCGCCATCACCTTCATCAGCTTCCTCGCGCTCTTCCCGCTGATCACCGTGGCCGCCGCGATCGGCGCGGGCCTGCTGAGCCAGGAGCAGCTCGACAAGCTGCAGAAGAACCTCGCCGAGCAGGTCCCCGGCATCTCCGACCAGCTCGACATCAACGCACTCGTCGCGAACGCCGGCACGGTCGGCCTGGTCGCCGCCGGCATCCTGCTGTTCACCGGCATCGGCTGGGTCGGCTCGATGCGGGGCTGCCTGCGCGCCGTCTGGGAGAAGGACGACGAGGACGAGGGCAACCCCTTCGTCCGCAAGGGCAAGGACGGGCTCGTCCTCATCGGGCTCGGCGGCGTCGGGCTGTGCTCGGCCGCGGCTTCGATCTTCGGCTCCAGCGCGGTCGGCAAGGCCGGGGACTGGCTGGGCGTACCGCGCGAGGGTGCGGGCGGCGGCCTGCTGCGGGGCGGTGCCTTCCTCGTCGGGGTCGTGGCCGCCTTCCTGCTCCTGCTCTACGTGCTGACCCTGCTCCCGGGCGTCGAACCGCCGCGCGGCCGCCTGATCCAGGCGGCCCTCATCGGAGCGGCCGGCTTCGAGCTCCTCAAGCTGCTGCTCAGCGGGTACATCCGGGAGGTCGCCACCAAGAGCATGTACGGGGCCTTCGGCGTACCGATCGCGCTGCTGATCTGGATCAACCTCACGGCGAAGCTGCTGCTGTTCTGCGCCGCCTGGACGGCGACTCGTGACGACACCGACGGGGACGGGGTGGAGGACCCGGAGCCGGGCTCCGAGTCCGCCGGGCCCTCAGGGGCCGCCGGATCCTCCGGGGTCTCCGAGACCCCCGGGTCCTCCGGCGCGGGCGCTACGCCCGGCCGCGAGCCCGGCGGCCGCGCCCCCGCGGCCAGCGCCGGTTGACCGCGTAGGTGCCACCGGCCACGACGGCCAGCACCCCGCCCGCGATGCCCAGGGCCGTGCCGATCCCGCCGCCCGAGTCGCCGGACGCCGACGGGTTGTTCTCGTGGGACTGGGCCGGGGAGCCGTGCGAGGTGGTGTCCGCGCTCTTCGGCGGCACGAGCTCACCCACCGGCTTGACCTTGCCGGAGGCCGCGAAGCCCCAGTCGAGGAGGTCGGCGGTCTCCTCGTACACGGAGTTGGCCCCGCCGGTCCCCGGGTTCATGACCGTGACCAGCAGCTTCTTGTTGCCGCGCTGGGCGGCGCCGGTGAAGGTGGAGCCGGCCATCGTGGTGTTGCCGTTCTTGACTCCAGCAATGCCTTTGTAGGGGGCGATGCCGCCGGCGCCGGTCATCAGCCGGTTGGTGTTCTGGATCTCGAAGGTCTCGCGCGGCTTGCCGGGCTCCTGCTTGCCGGGGAACTTCGCGCTGGCCGTGCCGCAGTACTCGCGGAAGTCCTGCTTCTGCAGTCCGGAGCGGGCGATGAGGGTGAGGTCGTACGCGCTGGAGACCTGGCCCGGGGCGTCGTAGCCGTCCGGGGAGACCACGTGCGTGTCCAGGGCCTGCAGCTCCTCGGCGTGGGCCTGCATGTCCTTGACGGTCTTCTCGACGCCGCCGTTCATGGCCGAGAGCACGTGCACGGCGTCGTTGCCGGAGCGCAGGAACACCCCGAGCCACAGGTCGTGGACGGTGTACTCGGCGTCCTCCTTGATCCCGACGAGGCTGGAGCCGGAACCGACCCCGTCGAGCTCCCGGTCGGTGACCTTGTGGACCTGCTCCTTGGGCAGCCCCGGCAGCACGGTGTCGGCGAAGAGCATCTTCATGGTGGAGGCCGGGGGGAGCCGCCAGTGTGCGTTGTGCGCCGCGAGGACCTCGCCCGTCTCGGCGTCGGCCACGATCCAGGACCGGCCCGTCAGGTTCCCCGGCAGCGCGGGAGCGCCGGGCAGCGGGTTGACCTGCGTACCGGGCTGCCCGAGCGCGGCGCCGCCGACCGTCGACATCGAGGCGGGCGGCGCGGGCGCCTTGGCGGGCTGCCCCTTCCCGTCGGCGGGCGGCGTGGGTGTGGGCGTCGGCGACGGCGCGGCGTGCGCGGGCGAGGCGAACAGCGCCGGCAGCAGCAGCACGGGGAGCACGGCGGAAACGACCGTCAGTGCGGTCTTCTTGGCAGACACGCAGGTGAAAGTACATCCCGATCCTGTGATCAGCGGCATGGTTGGGCCAACCCGCCGCAACCACCGCCGGGACAGCCCACCCGCGCGCGTCCGTCCCGGCGACGAATCCGATACTGAGGTCATGAAACTCAGCCGCGCCGCTTCCTGGTTCCTGCTCGCCTTCGGCGCGTGGAGCTGGTTCATCTGGGTGTCTTTCATTCGGAACCTGTGGAAGGACGGCAGCGGTCTGGCGTTCGACGATGCGGGTAACCCGACCGGCTACTTCTGGGTCCACCTTCTCCTGGCAGTCACGTCCTTTCTCCTGGGGACGGCCGTCGGAGTGATCGGGTTGCGCGGGGTGCGGGCGTTGCGGCGCGCATCACGCCGGGGTCCGGGCGGGGGTCCGGGCGCATGACGATCGCACTGGCCGTGGCCGCGGTCCTGCTCGTACTGGCCCTCCTGGCGCTGGTCCACCGCTGGCTCTGGATCCGCCTGGTCCGGGACACCACCGCCCCGGGCGGCCGCACCCGCCGCGCGGGCACGGCCCTGGCCTTCGCCCTCCCGCTCCTCGCCCTGGCCGCCCTGGTCGCGGGCCGCGCGGGAGCCCCCTTCTGGCTCCAGCGCACGGTCTCCTGGCCGGGCTACCTCTGGCTGGCCGTCCTCCTCTACCTGACCCTGGCCATGCTCGTGGCGGAGGCCGCCCGAGCGGTATGGCTCCGCGGATCGAAGGGCCTCCTGGCGGCCCCGGCCGACACCCGGTCCGGAGCAACCGGGCCCGGCCCCACGCCGACGCCCGCGGCCCCCACGGGGGCGGAGCCCCGCCCTGAGCCCACGCCCGCCGACCTCGCGGCGGGCAGTGCCCCCACGGGGTCCGGGGCGGAGCCCCGGTTTCGGGAAGGGGCGGGGAGGGGAACAGCGCCGCAGGCCACGCTCGCAGCCCCGGGCGAGCCCGCGGCCCCCACCGCCGGGCAGGACCCCGACGCGACCGCCCCGCAGGGGCGCGGCCCCGAGGCCGGCGGCCAGGCGGCCGGGAGCAGCCCGGTGGCGGCCGGCCCCGACGGCCTCAGCCGCCGGAGGTTCGCGCGCGTCGCGGCCGGGGCGGCCGGCGCGGCAGCGGTCGGCACCGTCGGCTACGGCGCCTACGGAGTCCTCCGCGGGCCCCGCGTCAAGCGCGTCCAGGTCCCCCTCGCCAAACTGCCCCGCGCCGCCCACGGCTTCCGCATCGCCGTCGTCAGCGACATCCACCTCGGCCCGGTGCTCGGCCGCGCCCACACCACCCGCATCGTCGACACCATCAACCGCACCCAGCCCGACCTCATCGCCGTCGTCGGCGACCTCGTGGACGGCAACGTGCGCGACCTCGGGCCCGCCGCCGAGCCGCTGCGCGGCCTGCGCGCGCGGCACGGCTCGTACTTCGTGACCGGCAACCACGAGTACTTCTCCGGCGCGCAGCAGTGGGTGGACCACGTCCGCGAGCTCGGCCTGACGCCCCTGGAGAACGCCCGCCGCGCGCTCCCGCACTTCGACCTCGCCGGCGTCAACGACATCCAGGGGGAGTCCGAGGGTCACGGCCCCGACTTCGCCGCGGCCCTCGGTGACCGCGACCGCGCGCGCAGCTCCGTACTCCTCGCCCACCAGCCCGTCGTCATCGACGAGGCGGTCCGGTACGGAGTCGACCTCCAGTTGTCCGGCCACACCCACGGCGGCCAGCTCTGGCCCGGCAACTACCTCGCCGAGCTCGCCAACCCCACCGTCGCCGGGCTGGAGCGCTACGGGGACACCCAGCTCTACGTATCGCGCGGCGCGGGCGCCTGGGGGCCGCCGGTCCGGGTCGGAGCTCCGTCGGACATCACAGTCGTCGAACTCGCCTCATATCAGGCCTGAACCACCCGAACCTTCAAGGACACACCGCAAATCGGCCTTCCCGAGGCTGAAATTCCGTGATGGGATGACCGATAATCGGATAGCTGGTCGTGCACTTCGGTGTACGACACGTGGGGTGGAGTCAAGGATGTTGCGGTCTGTCCGCTCGAAAGTCATCGCGGCCGGGCTGGTCCTCGGCGTCGCAGGCGTCGCCACCTGGCAGTTGCTGCCGCAGGACGCGGGCGACGGCAAGGCGATCCGCGTCGGTACGAGCGACGTGGTCTCCTCCCTCGACCCCGCGGGGGCGTACGACGCCGGCTCCTGGGCCCTGTTCAGCAACGTCTACCAGTCGCTGCTGACCATCAAGACCGGCTCGGACACCCCGGTGCCCGACGCCGCCTCCTCCTGCCAGTTCATCGGGGCGAAGCTCACCACGTACCAGTGCGAGCTGCGCTCGGACGTGAAGTTCTCCTCCGGCCGCGCGATCACCGCCGAGGACGTCAAGCACTCCTTCGACCGCATCAAGGCCATCAACTCCGACCAGGGGCCGGCGCCGCTGTTCAACACCCTGGAGTCGGTCAAGGCCGAGGGCCGCACGGTCACCTTCAACCTGTCGGCCGGCGACGCCACCTTCCCCTTCAAGATCGCGACGGGCGCCGCCTCGATCGTGGACAAGGAGAAGTACCCGGCCAAGGAGCTGCGCGAGGGCGACAAGGTCGACGGCTCCGGCCCGTTCACCCTCGGCGAGTACGTGGCGGGCACGAGCGCCGAGCTCAAGCCGAACACCTCGTACAAGGGCCAGGCCAAGATCTCCAAGAGCCCGGTCACCGTCCGGTACTTCAAGGACTCCGCGCAGCTCGAGCAGGCCTGGAACGACCACGGCATCGAGGTCGCCCACCGCGATATGCCGCCGGCCGTCCTCGCCGCCCTCAACCCGGGCCTGAAGGACACCCGGTACCAGGCCTCGGGCGGTACGGAGATCCGCAGCATGGTCTTCAACATCCGCGGCGGCTCCACGGTGGCCCAGCCCGCCGTCCGCCAGGCCGTCGCGGCGGTCCTGGACCGCGCCAAGGTGGCCGGCGAGGTCTACAAGGGGACCGTCACCCCGCTGTACTCGCTCGTCCCGGCGGGCATCGCCGCCCACAGCACCCCGTTCTTCGACGCCTGGCCGAACCCGAACGGCGTCGCGGCGAAGAAGCTGCTCAAGGACGCCGGGGTCACCGCCCCGGTCTCGATCAACCTCGGGGTCAACGTGCGCGGCGCGAACGTCGCCGAGGCCGAGGAGATCAAGAAGCAGCTGGAGAGCACGGGCCTGTTCCACCTGACCATCAAGCCGGTCGAGAAGTGGAGCGACTTCCAGAAGGGGTACGCGGCGGGCGAGTTCGACGCCTACACCATCGGCTGGATCGCCGACTTCCCGGACGCGGACAACTTCCTCGCCCCGCTCGTCGGCGCAGACTCCTCCATGAACAACGGCTTCTCCGACAAGGCCGTCGACGACCTCATCACCCGCACCCAGTCCTTCTCGGACCGCGGCGCCGCGGCGGCCGACTTCCGCGAACTGCAGAAGCTGGTCGCCCAGCAGGTCCCGATGCTGCCGATCTGGCAGAAGAAGGACTACGTGATGTCCCGCGAGGCCGTCACCGGCGCCCAGTACCTCTCGGACGGCACGGGCGTCTGGCGCCTGTGGGACCTCAACTGGCTCTGACCCCGAGGGGGCCGGGGCTGTCAGAGGCGGCGGCTAGCGTGAGGCCGTGCTGATGCCGTGCCCGGTGGGCGACGTCGAGGGTCCCGACGACGCCGCCTACCTGCCCCGCCTGGAGATGTCCCTCCGCCCGGCCGACGCGCCGGTCACCGAGCCGGTGGCTAAGTTCGGCGGCGCGCCGGTCTGGCTGGCCGAGCCGTCCTGGCCGCTGCATCCCCGTACGGGGGAGCCGCTCGACTTCGTCGGCCAGTTCCCGGTCCCGGCGGAGCCCGGCGAGGAACTCCGGCTGGCGTACCTGTTCCTCGCGTACGACGACTACGAGACCGGCGGCATGGACGGGGACACCGGAGACGCCGTCCTCCTGGTCCAGCCCGGCGGCCGGATCCCCCACTTCGCGGTGATCGGGCCGCCCGGGACGACCGGGCGCTCGCTCTGGAGGTTCACACCCGACGAGGAGATGGAGCCGGTCGAGTTCCGCATCGAGCTCAGCCAGGTCGACCCCGATGAGCGCTATGTGGAGCGCGAGCTCGACAACGGGTACGCCTTCTTCGACAACCACATGGGTGGCAGGCCCACCTACCCCGACTGGGCCCTCCAGGAGGCGCCCTGGCGGTTCTTCTTCCGACTCGAAGACGCCGCCGGCGGTGGGCCCTTCTTCCTCAACTTCGGCGGCGGCGCGGGATTCGCCTGCCTGAGCCCGGACCGGCTCGAGGGCCGGTTCGACTGGGCCGGCGCCTGACCGGCCCCGGCCGACGGGTGTGCGGGGGCTAGTACGGTTCGGGGCCCGGGTCCGGGTCCGAGGCGCGCTTCTTGGAGACCGCCGTCTGGGCCATGCCCGGGAGGAAGTCCGCGAAGAGTTCGTGGACCTCGCGGACCAGCGGGCGCAGGACGCGGAACCGGGCCAGGATGATGCCCCGGGTCGTCAGCTGCGCGCCGCGGTCGGCGAGGCGCCGCGTCTTCTCGCTGTTCGGGGAGCGGTCGAAGACCCAGTAGAGGACCAGGCCCATCTGCGAGAGCCACATCAGCTCCGGCAGTACGTCGGCCAGTTCGTCGGGGACCTTGGTCTTCGCGCCCGCCAGCACCTCGCGGTGCATGTCGATGGCCTGCTTGCGGGCCGGCTCCGACTCCGGGGAGAACGGGCTCAGCGGGCTCTCCGGGTCGGCGGCGTTCTTGAAGAACTGCGACGCGAACTCGTGGTACGGCGCCGCGATGTCCAGCCAGCTGGTCAGCACGCCCGCGAGCCGCTTCTGCAGATCGGTCTCGCTGTCCAGGATGGGCCGGACCGCCGCCAGGTGCGCGGCGCCGATCCGGTCGTAGAACCCCTGGACCAGGTGTTCCTTCGACTGGAAGTAGTAGTAGGCGTTGCCGACCGATACCCCGGCCTCCTTGGCGATACCGCGCATCGTCGTCTTGTCGAACCCGCGCTCCTGGAAGAGACGGAGCGCGGTCTCGAGAATGAGCGTGCGGGTCTGCTCGCTCTTGGGAGCCTTCTGATCAGTCACGGTGCATGAGCCTATCGGGGTGCGGGGCAGTGGTCGTCACAGGCCGGTTCCTCCTGCCCTTCGGAGCCGTCCCGCACAGCCTCCCGCCATTTGGAGGCCGTGTACATGGCGGCCTTGGCGAAGGGCCGGCCGGCCGGGGTGGCCAGCCAGTTCGCCTTCGGACGGTGCTCGGCCAGCGCCCACAGGCAGACGATGAAGGCGTCCGTCCCGGTCCACACCTGACCGGCGTCCCCGATGACGGTGATCTCCCGCAGCGTCGAGGCGTGATCGAGCTGCGGGTAGCGGCGCTGGGCCTCGAAGGAGGCCGCGGGCAGGAGCCGGAGGGGCACCAGCCAGCGCTGGGCGAGCAGCCAGTGCCTGATGTGCACGCAGAGCGGGCACTTGGCGTCGTAGAGCACCGTCAGGTGCCGGGTCGCGGCGGTGGCCACGGTGATCAGGCCCCGGCGGGTGCGGTCCACCCCTGGGGGGCGACCGGCGGGGTCTGCTGGCGCTCCATGATGCCGCGCCGACGCATCTTGTTGAGCACCCAGACGTTGCTCAGGTGCATGAAGCCGAGGACCAGGAGTACGACGCCGAGCTTGACCGACAGCGCTTCGAAGAGGCCGCGGGCCGAGACGATCTCCTCGGCCGACCGGAGGTAGAGGGTCACGAAGCCGATGTTGACGAGGTAGAACCCGACGACCAGGAGCTGGTTGACGGCGTCCGCGAGCTTCTCGTTCCCCTGCAGGACGTCGGCTATGAAGATGCGGCCGTTGCGGCTGAGCGTGCGGGCCACCCAGACGGTGAGTCCGATGCTGATGACCAGGTAGATGACGTACGCGACCACGGTGAGGTCCATTGCCCTCAGCCCCCTTGAACGTGTTCAACTGCTGACGTCCCTGACTGTAGACCTCTTTTTGAACAGGTTCAAGCGAATGGCGCGGCCTGCTTCTCAGACACCTCCGGAGCTCGGCGCGCGCAGGAAGTCCAGGAGGAGGCGGGTGGTTTCCGTCGGGCGTTCCAGGGAGGGCAGGTGACCGGCCCAGGGGAGTTCGACGTGGGTGGCGCCGGGGACGAGGGCGGGGAGCTCGGCCGCGATGCGGCGGAACTCGGAGATGTCGTGCGCGCCGCCGACGGCGAGGACGGGGGCGGTGACGGCGGACAGGTCGACCGCGGGCGCCGGGAGTTCGTGGTCGCCGGTGGCGGCCGGCTCGGACCGGAAGTTCCCCAGCTGCATGTCCCGTACGAGGCGGTGGGCCTCGGCGTCGGCGTCCGGGCCGAGCCACTGCCGGGCGTTGAGCTCGGCCGCGCCCACCAGGTCCCCGGCGTCGAGCAGGGCGTCCTCGGCCGCCCCGAACGCCCGCTGCTCCGGGCCGGGCTCGTGCCCGGGCCGTACGGGGCACAGCAGCGCCAGCGCGCCCACCCGGTCCGGATGCAGCGCGGCGAGCGTCAGCGCGACCTGCCCGCCGTAGGAGGCCCCGACGATCGAGGCCCGCCGCATCCCGAGGTGGTCCAGGAGCTCCCGTACGTCGCCGTGGTCGCTGTACGGGACCTCGGAGGCGGGGGACTGCCCGCAGGTCCGGAAGTCCGCCCGGACCACCCGGAACCCGGCGGCGGCCAGCGGCCCCCACTGCGGCTCCCACATCCGCCGGTCGCACACGGAGGAGTGCAGCAGTACGACGGCCGGCCCGCCCTCGGGCCCGTCCACATCATGAGAAAGGATCATCCGGAGATCCTCCGCGACCGGACCCCCGCGCGCCACCGGATTCGTGCCGGGTCGCGCTACATGCTGAGCGCGCGGGCCTGGTTGATCTGGGTCATGACCCACATGTACGTGCCCTGGTCGACGGCCGGGATCATCGTGGAGTGGTGGCGGCCGGCGCTGTTGACCGTGATCTGGATGTAGCCCGTCGTGCGGCGTTCCTTCATCAGGAGGAAGAACAGGCCGAGCAGGCAGAACAGGAAGAAGATGACCGCCAGCACGATCGCGTGCGCCGGGATCTTCTCCTCCGTCCGCGAGAGGTCCGTGGCGCTCCAGACCGCGCCCCGGAGCGGCATGTTGCCCGACGGGGTGATGATCTGGTCCCCGGCGATGGTGATGTCGCCCAGGGACAGGCCGGCCGCCGGGTACCCCATGGGGGCCGGCGCCGTCGCGGGCATCGGGGCGGGGGACTGGGCGGGGATGCCAGCACCGCCGATGGTCGGCTGGTAGGCCGGGGGCTGCGGATAGCCGTAGCCGGGCTGGGCCGGACCCGGCGGCGGGTAGCCGTAGCCGGGTTGTGCCGGGTAGCCGTAACTCGGCTGTCCCGGAGTGGCGTTGTAATCCTTGTGGCCGCCCGGGCCGGGATCGCTCGCGTACGGATTGGGCTGCTGCTCGCTCATGGGCTCGATAATTTCACAGGCCCCCGCAGGCCAGTAGGCCGATTGTCGGTGCCGGGTCCTAATCTCCGGGCATGGGAAGCGTGATGTTCGTCGACGAGACGACTGCCGGGGGCCGCTGTGACGGCTGGGGAATGGAGATCGCCGAAGAGCGGCTCGCGCTGCGCGAGTTGATCCGCAGGCGGATATTCCAGGAAGTGGCCGAGTCCGAGGCGGCCCGCAGCCGCCTGGTGCGGCCGGCCGCGGAGGGCGGCCGGGTGGACCCGCGGGCGCAGGCGGAGGCGGCGTTCGCCGCCTTCGCGCGCAACGGGTTCCTGGTCCTGGTGGGGGACCGTCAGATCACCGACCTGGACGAGGAGATCGACCTCCCGCTCGGCACCGAGGTCACCTTCCTCAAGCTCGTCGCGCTGGTGGGTGGCTGACATGGCGACCGACCTCGACCGGGCGACCCGGCAGGCCTTCGAGCAACTGGGGCGAATCCATCACACCGGCGGTGGCAGTTGGTCGACGCGGGTGCACGGCGAACTGGCCGCGGGGCGCGCCATCCCGCCCGCCGCCGTGGCCGCGCTGCGGCGCAGTGCCCTCATCTCCTACAACACCTCCGACCTGCACGCGGCCGTCAGCCAGTTGACCGGTCCCGTCCTCAACGTCGGCGAACAGTGGGCCGACGAGGCCCTGGCCGACGGCCGCTGGGACGCGCTGCTCGCCCACGCCGCGACCGCCACCGCCGCCCGGCCCACCGCCAAGTGGGAGAAGACCGCCCGCGCGCTCGTGGAGGAGAACGCCGCCGGCCCCGACGCCCTGCGCGAGGCCGCCACCGGCTGGCTCGCGCTCGTCGATCGTCCGCGCACCATCGAGCTGACGGACATCTGGTACGACAAGCAGCTCGACCCCTACAACGCCAACGCCCTGCGCGGACTGGCCTGGACGCTCGCCCTGCTGCCCGCGCACCCCGAGATACCGCGAGCCCTCGGCAAGCTCGTGGAGACCTGCCTGCGCAAGGTCCCCGGGCTCGGCCCGCGCAATCCCAAGGTGGCCAACGCCGGGGTCGTGGCCCTGTCCCGGGCCGAGGGCGAGGCGGCGCTGGCCGAGCTGGCCCGGCTGGCGGCCCGGGTGACCTTCAAGGGCACCCTGAAGGTCATCGACACGGCCCTGGAGGCCCGCGCCGAGGCGCTCGGGCTGGGCCGGGAGGAGATCGAGGAGCTCGCCGTTTCCGCGTACGGGCTCACGGAGGTCGGGCGCGCCGAGTTCCCCTTCGGGGAGGCCCTCGCCGTACTGGAGGTCCGCGGGCCGAAGGCCGTGCTGTCCTGGCGCAACGCCGCCGGCAGGGCGGTCAAGAGCGTGCCCGCCGCCGTCCGCCAGGACCACGCCGAGGAGCTCAAGGAGCTCAAGGCGGCCGTGAAGGACATCGACAGGATGCTCTCCGCCCAGGCGGAGCGCCTCGACCGCCAGTTCCTCGCCCGCCGCACCTGGGCCTACCGGACCTGGCGCGAGCGGTACCTGGACCATCCGCTGAGCGGCACCCTCGCCCGCCGCCTCGTCTGGACGGTCGCCGGCACCCCCGCGGTGTACGACGGCACCGACATCCGCAGCGTCGCGGGCGATCCCCTGTGCGTCACCGCCGACGCCGAGGTGCTGCTCTGGCACCCGATCGGCCGGCAGCCCGCCGAGGTCGCCGCCGTGCGCGAGCGCCTCGAAGCCCTCGGCATCACCCAGCCGTTCAAGCAGGCCCACCGCGAGGTCTACCCGCTCACCGAGGCGGAGCGGAACACCGGCACCTACTCCAACCGCTTCGCCGGCCACTTCCTGCGCCAGCACCAGTTCCACTCGCTGGCCGCCGTACGGGGCTGGCGCAACAAGCTGCGCCTCGCCGTGGACGACAGCGCGCCGCCGGCCGTGCGCGAGCTCCCGCAGTGGGGGCTGCGCGCCGAGTACTGGATCGAGGGGGACAGCGACGACCACCACGCCGACATCACCGAATCCGGCAGCTACCTGCGGCTCACCACCGACCAGGTGCGCTTCTACCCGATCGACGCCCCGCAGAACTGGGCGCACTGCGGCGGGGGCGGCGGGTACTCCATGTACCTGCCCGACGGCCGGGACCCGGTCGATCCGCTCCCGCTGACCGAGATACCCGAGCTGGTGCTCAGCGAGGTCCTGCGCGACGTGGACCTGTTCGTCGGGGTCGCCAGCGTGGGCAACGACCCCACCTGGTCCGACGGCGGCCCCCAGGGGCGCTTCCGGGAGTACTGGACCTCGTACGGGTTCGGCGAGCTCGGCCAGAGCGCCGAGACGCGGCGGACGCTGCTGGAGCGGCTGGTGCCGAGGCTGGCGATCGCCGGCCGCTGCACGGTCGAGGGCCGGTTCCTGCGCGTCGAGGGCGAGCTGCGCACTTACAGGATCCACCTCGGCTCCGGCAACATCCTGATGGAGCCCAACGACCAGTACCTGTGCATCGTGCCCAGTGCCTCCGGCGGCCCCGAGACCGGCTATCTGCCCTTCGAGGGGGACCGGACCCTGGCCGTGATCCTGAGCAAGGCGATGCTGCTGGCCGACGACACCGCGATCACGGACCCGACGATCACCAGCCAGATCCGCAGGGGCTGACACGCCGAAGGCCCCGCGCCCGGTGCGAACAC